>DATNRC010000342.1:0-12082 GCA_036703705.1 Candidatus Obscuribacterales bacterium | reverse complement strand
CCGCCGGTCCCGTCTGCTCGAATTCAGCCTCTCTCGGAATGAGATGACGAATTTCCGCATCCGGTATCTTGCGCGAAAACCAATAGTTGAGTTTCTTCACCAGTCTGGCGGACTCCTTCGCCGGCACCACCGTCAGTGGTCCATTCTCGGCCGCTACATCGCTGAGCCACATGAAGATTTTTATTTGCGTGGCATCTGTCTTGTCCAGATGGTACAACTGGCTGTTCTTCCACTGCGTACTGCCGGTGGCGCGAGAGCAGCGTGTCCTGATCTGTGTCAGAATCGGCAGCTCACCCAAATAATCTGCCACTACACTTACTACCAGAGGATCAAGCGCGAAATTCAAGAATGCTTGCTCACATGCAATTTGCTCGGCACTGAGAAGCTCCTGCATTTGCGGTTTGTTTCGCTGCTTTCGCGATTGCTCCTGACTGAGGAGCTCCTTAATCCGCGCGAAAAGGAGCTTGGCCGACGGCCATGCCTCATGCGGCAGCACAGTTTTAAATCCCGCATCCCGATCGATACGAAATTGAGGGGGTACTGCGGGCAGCGCTTGCAAATGGCTATTGCATGCCAATCTTTCCGGCAGGGTATATGCGCTCGCCATCAGCTTGTAAATCGCCCGCGAGCGTTGATGGACGGCCATGTCTTGCGACCAGCGATAGAGCCACGTCCTTTCGGCGCGATGCGAATCCATCTCCATATCCATGGACTCCGGATGACGACCGGAATCGGTTGCTTTCGCCAGCTCATCTGAAAGTAAGGGGGTCATAATCACTTCTCCTCTGCGCTTGACAGACTATCACTCATCTTTCGAGCCGGGATGAGAAATAGATCAAGAAGACGACCCTCTCATGCAATTGGTGGAGGCGGGTTGAAAAGCGCTTAATGGTCGGACTCAAGCTTTCTTGTACGATTCGTGGTTTCAGAAATAGAATTTGGCCTCATCGTCGAATGACAGGCGACATCAAATGACTAAAGGCAAGAGGCAAAGCTTGCTTGAGAAGTCCACCATCAGAACAACCGCTAAAGGCCGCTTCAAAGTGCTCCATGCCTGAGATTCTCAATCCACTCATTCATATCGGCTACCACAAAACCGGCACCAACTGGCTGCAAATTCATGTCTGGCCCAATAACAATCTGGGCTTAACGAAATTTCCCAAGAAAGACGTCCATGATTTCTTCGTTCATCCGCGTCCGTTCGAATGGTCTGCCAAGCTAACCCGAGAATTTTTTGAACCACGCGTGAAAGCAAACGCGGAGCGCGGTCTGCTTTCAGTAATTTCATCCGAGAGGCTTTCCGGCAATCCGCATTCCGGCGGCTACGACAGCAAGGAGATTCTCGAACGTCTTTTTGCCACCTTTCCCAATGCTCGCGTTTTCATGTCTTTGCGCGAGCAACGAAGCATGGTCAATTCGGCATATACGCAATACGTGCGTTCCGGCGGACCGGGCACAGTCGATCAATTCCTGCTTCCGCCCGAAGAAGGAGCGAGGCGCGTTCCGCTCTTCGACTTTCAGCATTTTGCCTATCACTGGCTCATTCAGCATTATTTTGCCAGATTCGGCAAGGACAATGTGCTTGCTTTGCCGTATGAGTTGTTCGTGAAAGAGCCAAAGCAGTATGTGCGGCGCATCCTCGAGTTCGCTATGGTGCCGATAGATGAAGATCGCCTCGATGCTTTGCCTTTCACGCGCCGTGAAAATGCGGGTTTGTCCGGCGCCAACATCATGCTCAGAAGGCCGCTCAACTATCTTTTTGTCCACGATCGCAACAACGCTCTGGCGCCCTTCCCCATGAAAAACGGAAGCAAATTCGTGAGGGAGACTTGTCTCGTGCTTGAGAAAGCGGTGCCAAAGAAGCTGAGCAAATCACTGGAAAGCATGAGAAAAAAACGAGTTGTTGAGCTGGTCGGTGACCGCTACAAGGAGAGCAATGCAATTACATCTCAGCTGATCGGCATCGACCTCCGAGAGTATGGTTATCAGATGTAAGCCCATTGAGGCTAAATCATGGTGGCCGAGAAATTGGCGATCGTCCCTTTAGCTCTCAGCCCAGGCGGAACTCCAGAATGGGGAAACGATTGCGCTTGCCGGAGTCAAACCACTCCTCAATATTGAGCGTGGGGCTTATATCCTTGTCGGAATGATAGCTCCGCACAAGACGCAATTGCGTGTCAGGAAACGCCTCGGGCTGATAAAACTTTCCGTGCGTAACGATTACACGAGAGCCCGCGTCGATGACGGATGCGACCCGCTTAAGAAAGAGCGCCTGTTGCTCGCGACTGCAGTGATTGAGAACGGAAAAGCAAAGCACGAAATCAAAAACCTCACCGAGAGACTCAAAATCAAAGTCCTCAATCACCGAAAGACGTGAGAGATGATCGGCAAAGCCGTTTTGCCGAAGTACGTGCCTTCCGGCTCGAATTAAGGACTCATTGTAGTCCACTCCTTTGTAGTTGCCCGGCTCGAGGAATCTAACGAAATGAATGCCTGCTCTTAAAGGTCCACAGCCGACATCGAGAAGCGTATTATTCTTGCTCAGCCCCAGAAGACGCATAAGCTCGAGTTGAAACGCGCCCCTGCGCTCCCAATCATCCGCACCGCCGCCCAAAAGATATTTGTATTCTCCATTTTCAATTTGCTCGTCGGAGAGCACAGTCATACTGTAGTCGTGATTTTTGCTCTTTTTCATTGCCTACATCCGTGACATCGCCAACGATCAAAACTTTCAATGGGAAGATCCTATTGTCGCCTCAACCGCAGAGCCTGTGTTTAAGCGTTCCTAATCTGAGTGAAAAATAGTATCCCGCCCTTGCTCCCCAATTGCCAGAAAGGCTAAAGTACCGGCTGTCGACTCTTCGAGGAAAATCCAATCGGCATGCCCGTCTGCGCTGAAAGCCGTCAACTTCTGGATAAACCGCAGTCTTCGCCGCCGAACGGCGCCGCGCAACGGTTTCGGATATTCCTTGGCGAATTGGGCAAGCGTCTTTTGATCCCGCTGTGCGCGCTCGTTGTGCTCATCTTCTGGGCCTCCATTAACGCGCAGGAGCGACTGGCCAAAACCTACGCCAATTGGCAAACAGAATCCAATCTTTTGCTTATGCCTCACGGCAAACATATTCCAGTGCTGTTTTTCGGCACATCCAGAGGGCGCACGTTTTCCAGATTTCAGAATCACGAAGTAGTGGAGAAGATTCTGCAAACCAAAATCCTCAATCTCTCAAAAGGCGGAGGAGGCGGTATATTGCCTGCCCTGATGAGTCTCGAACACTTTTATGACTGGGGCAATAAGTGCGACACGATAGTCTATTTTTTGGACACGCTGGTCCTTTTTGGTCCCAATTGGAATGAAGAGAATTTCAGCACCAATCCCTTGTTTTATAAAGCGGAGCCCTTTACCGTCTCATATCTCCTGCGCACCATTAAATATGGTGGCATAGCTGGCGGCTATAAATACTTCGAGACAGCCCTGAAGCCCCGACAAAAGGGCGTCGAGCCCTGCTATCAGGCTTATGAGGAGAATGAGCCCAAACGCAAGACACCTCAATACATCGAGAAGCAATTGCAGAAAAAGTACTTCCGCCTGGGCCTCCCTGATTCGTACTTCCGGCACTACTCTGAGCGTTTCAAAGACTTCGTGCGCATGGCGAGGCAACATAATGCCAGGGTCATCGCTATAGTGCCGCCAACTATGTTTGGCGGAAAAGATCCGGGGCGAGAGAAGACAGTTGCTTTTCTCAGAGAGATGGAGAAATGCGGCGAGCTGACTTATTACGACTGCTCATGCAGCATGGGCGTCGATGAAGAGATGTTCGCCGATTCCGATCATATGAGCGCCAAAGGAATAGCAACCTTCACGAGAAAATTCCTTCTTCCCATTCTCAAGGGCGAAAGAGTAACGAAAGAAAGCACGACCGCGCTCTGAGCAGAGAGGGGCTGCAGCAACACCAATACAAGCTTCAGAGGGCAGCCACAGTAAGCTCTGATTGCCGTGGCTCGCGCTTTTCCACAGCGCGAGCGCTTACCGGATAGCCGTATTGACGCAAATCAATGCCAATCAACTCAGCAGTAAGAGCATTGCTTCCCGCAAATCTGTCGCCGACAATTTCCTCGACGCGCTTCTTGCGGCGTTTATCCAGCATCTTGCTGATTCCATCCGGCACAAGGTATTCCAATCCCAAGCAGGACTGTTTGATTACTTTGTTGGCGCCCTTAATGGGGAACGGCGCCACAGGATTGACTCTGTCTGCGACAAACCAGAAATTCAGCCTTCTTTTGATTGCCACATGAGCGCCCGATTTCCCCGCATTGACGGGACGTTCGAAGGGCAGCTTGTCTAATTTCCCCTCATCGATGGGCATATCAACGAGCTGAAGAATTCGCCGCAGGTATTCTTTGGGATCGCGAGCAAACATCTCATAAGGCAGAACCAAAACGTTTTTCCTGCCAAACAGCTGGTAGTAGTAGGCAATCAGCTGATGATAGGCGAAGTTGTCCAAATCAAAAAGAGGCACGCTTCTGCGCCCTGCTTCGGGCGGGTTTACATATTGCTCTATCGATCCTGCGCCGCCCGCTCTAACGTATTGCTTGTAGGCGGACAACGTCATGCTGGACTGCTCGCGAATGGCAAGAAATACTTGGGCATTGGGAAAAGCAGCGCACAAACGATCGGCGATCAAACGCTGATTGTAGCCACCAGAGTTAGGATTGCCCGTCAGTTGCTCGGAGGAAATCACGGACTTCAAACCCTTTTTGGCATTTTCATTTATGACTGCCTGAAAATGCTGCCTGGCCTTTTCCGCGTCAAAATCAAAAGGACGCGGATGGATGAAGTAGGCATGGGTATTTTGTTGTTTTTCAAACTGAAAGAAGCCGAGCTCGCTGTTGATCCAGATGTTGCGCTGAAACCAGCTGGATCCTGTTTTATGGTAGCCAATGTGTATTAGCGGCTCGAAAAGATTTGGTCCGGACATATTTTCGCCATTCGCTTACAGCTTTAGCATTCTACTGAAATCACCGCCACAAGAATGGAGAAGTTCTTAAGAATTCAACCCGGCGGCGGCCTCAACAAATGGCGTAAACTGCTTGACGGCTTATCCAGGGGTTATTCGCCAATGCTCAATCTTTCCTTGCCCGAAAGTATTAATCGTGCCATAAATGGCGCATTGGGCAGGCTGGGATTAAAATTCGACAACGCGTCCGCGACACTCATCAATGAATTACGCGGTCATTTGGCGCATCTTGAGAAAAAGAACAGGGACCTGGAAGAACGCCTGAGAATCTCGCAACACGCTGAGTGCGCGCACAAGGCAGAATTAAGGCGCTTTTTGCGCTTGCAGAGAAAAGAGCTGGTGGCAGTCCGGCAACCGCTCGTCCTCATTTCCCAAATCCAGCGCTCGGGCGGAACGCTTCTGAGCCAGCTCCTGGACAACCACCCGCAGTGCCATGCCCATCCAGACGAGCTCTACATAGGGCATCCGAAGAAATACGTTTGGCCCGATTTGAATGTCGCGCTCTCGCCGAAAGAGCTGTTTGAACGCTTAAAAGAGCGCCACGCGGCTCAGGCCTTTTATGAGGGCTACGGAAAACCGGCCAACGATCGGATTGATGACTTCGACAAATTTCCTTTTTGTCTCATTCCTTCCTTGCAAGAGCAAATCTTTCTGGAATGCATGTCCTCTCTTGACAAGCCCTCCGAGCGCGATGTCCTCAACGCCTATATGACCAGCTATTTCAATGCCTGGCTGGACAACAAAAATCTTTACGGCGACAAAAAGTATGTTACGGCGTTCGTTCCCCGCATGCACATGTATGAGGGAAATCTCGAGGGTTTTTATAGGGTTTACCCGGACGGCCGTCTCATCTCCATCGTGCGCGATCCGCGCAGCTGGTATGTCTCGGCCCGCAAGCACAAACCCCACCGATACGGCAAGATTGAAGAAGGCATCGCCCTCTGGAAGGAGTCCACCGCAGCTGCAATAGCGGCCAAAAATCTGTACGCCGATCGGGTTTATCTCGTGGAATTCGAAGGGCTTGTCAACAGCACGGAAACGGTGATGCGGAGCATTGCTCAATATCTGGACATAACCTTCTCAGACACGCTTCTCCAGCCAACTTTCAACGGCCAGCCGATTAGAGCGGATTCCGTATTTCCTGTTCAGACTTTCGGGATCATCCGCGAGCCCGCCGCCCGCCATGAGACTCATCTCACAAATGCCGAGCGTGAATACATAGCAAGAGAGACCGCGTCCCTTTACAACAAGGCAAAAGAGTTGATTGCGCTTCAATCGGGACTGCCTTCTGCAATTTCTTCCCCATGCCAGGCAGCGGCTCAAATTCATGAGCAGGCAATCAGGTAATGAAGTCAACAACCTAATAGGATGCTATATGAATGCGCGTCAGCTCTAAAGTGTAATGCGTCCACTTCTACACGTTGGATATCACAAAACCGGCACTTCATGGATGCAGGCACAGTTTTTTGCCCACCGGCAATCTGGGTTTTCTCTCATCCGCAGCCGCACCGCCGAAGAAGCACTCGTCTTTCCTCATGGCTTCAGCTTCGACGCCCGGAAAACCAGGCTGACTTTTAGCAAGTGGTTGAGCGACAGTGAGGGAGAAGGACTGATTCCTGTTATCTCAGCCGAACGTCTGACCGGTCATCCGGACGCCGGAGGATACGACAGCAAAGAGATTGCCGATCGGCTCTTGGCTGTGTTTCCCGAAGCGCGAGTGCTCATCACCGTGCGCGAACAAAAAGCCATCGCTCTGGCAATGTACAACCAGTACATCCGCGCGGCCGGCCAGTGCACGATAGAAGAATATTTGCGCCCGACGCTTCGCGGCAGCACTCGCACCCCATGGTTTGCTCTGGAATATCTCGAGTTCGACAAATGCGTCAAGTATTACCGCTCACTTTTCGGCAGTGAGAATGTTCTCGTCCTGCCTTATGAACGCTTTGTGCGCAACCCGATTGATTTTCTCCATCGCCTGGTCGAATACGCAGAAGCGCCATGCCAGGCTGACTTCATCTCGACGCTGCCGTTTTCTTTGCGCGTGAAGCAATCGTTCTCCTCGGTGGGAACATCCATAAAGCGCAGGCTCAATCCAATTTTTGTTCGGGATCGCGCACTGCCTCACTCGCTTCTCGCCTCCGAAGGCGGCAATCTCAGACTGAAGAGATTTGTAGCGACGATAGACAGGTGCCTGCCCAAATCAATAAGAGCAGCAGCTGACGCCAAAATGCGCCGCAGGATCGAGCGCGTCATTGCCGGTTATTACAAGCAGAGCAATGCCAATCTGCAAGAAATGGTGGATTTCGATTTGCGCGAGCACGGCTACGATATCGAAGCGCGTGTGCCGGCATCAGCGGCCATGGCGAGGTAGAGCATGGATCCCCTCATCCACATCGGCTACCACAAGACAGGGACCACCTGGCTGCAGCGGCACCTGTGGATCAACGGCTCGATGGGTTTGGCCAGGCTCGACAAAAAAGAATTGCACAAGTACTTCGTCATTCCTCGCCCGTTTGATTTCGATTTTGAGGCGGCAAGAAAGCATTTTGAGCCCATCATAAGAGACAACCGGAGCCGCGGGCTTTTGTCCGTGGCCTCATCAGAGAGACTTTCCGGCAACCCGCATTCGGGAGGATACGACAGCAAAGAGATTGCTTATCGCCTGCATGCTGCTTTTCCAGAGGGCCGAATAGTGCTGGCCATACGTGAGCAGTCGGCTGTTGTGCTGGCCGCTTACAAGCAATATGTGCGAGTCGGCGGGCCGGGCTCCCTCACACAATATCTGGTGCCCCCAGGTGTGTGGCCGGGTCGCATTCCCTTTTTCGATTTTCAGCACTTTGCCTATCATTCGCTGATTGAGCACTATTACAGCCTGTTCGGCAAAGAGCGCGTTCTCGTTCTCGTTTATGAGCAATTCCTGGAAGATCCGCAAAACTATGTGCGCAGAATCCTCGACTTCGCGCAAATTGCCGTCAATGAGGAGAGTCTTGAGAGACTGCCCTTTAGAGAAAGGGAAAACATCAGCGCCTCAGGCGTGCACATCTCTCTGAAAAGGCGTCTCAATTACTTCTTCGTCCGCGATTCGGTGAACACTTTGGCGCCGATGCCGCTTGAAGGAGGGAACACCATGGTTCTTAATGCTTGTAGCGTGGTAGAACGCCTGATTCCGGCGAAAGTAAGCGAGATTATTGATTCCTCCAGGAAAAAGCGCGTTCGCGAACTGATTGGAGACCGCTACAAAGAGAGCAACGCCATCACCTCCGAGCTCATCGGTTGCGATCTGGCGAAGTATGGATACCGCATGTAATGCCCATTTGAGCGTTGTTTTAGACGTTGCCGAGTATGAAGATCTTTTACGCAATATGCACGACGGAGCATTTCACGCGGCAGAGCCCCATAATCTGCGAGCTGCTCCGGCGAGGGCATCAGATTCGCATCGAATTCCGCAATTGGAGAGCATTTGCCGATTTGAAAAGTCTGGAGTTCATCGATGAAAGAGAAAAGAACATCAGCTTCGGACCTCTCCCTCAACGCGAAGGCAGGTGGCGCAATGTCATATGGGCCATTCGCAAAACGCGCAGCCATCTGAGCTATAGCTTTCGTTCCGGACAATCCGCACTCTACCTAGAGCGTTCAAAAAAGCGAATACCCGAAGCATTGCGGAAAGTATTCGACCTTCATCCTCTTTTGAGTATGGTCATTTACAGCCGCTGGTTCTACATGCTCCTTGGACTGTTGCATAAACTCTTCCCCTCGGCGGCAAACATAAGGGGGCATCTTGCGGAATTTGCACCAGATGTGGTGGTGGCCGCGCCGGGAAACGTCAACAACTCGGAAGAAATCGAATATGTGCTTGCCGCACGGGACTTAGGCATCGGCTCGGTCATTCCGGTTTCAAACTGGGACAGTCTGAGCACCAAGCAATTGGTTCATGTCGTTCCCGATGCACTTCTCGTTTGGAACGAGATTATGGCCCGGGAGGCAAGATACATCCATCATGTGCCGCCGGAACGAATAATTGTTGTGGGCTCGCCTTGGCTCTACCAGTCGACTGTTATCTCCGGCCAGATGTCTCGGCGGGAATTCTGCAAGCAAGCCGGTCTTCCTGATGATGGTCCCTTCTGCCTCTATCTCGGCTCGTCCGAAAATATCGTCGGCGAGAGAGAAATCCCGGTCATCGAAGAATTCGCGGCTTCATTGCGCAAGTGTCCGCAAACACAAAACATAAATGTGCTCGTTAGAGCCCATCCTGAAAACTGCAAGCATTACGTGGGCTACAAGAGTCGTGTCCCTGGAGTGGTCTTCTTCCCCCAGCCTGGCGCCTGGCCCAACCTTATCGAATCAAGGCAAGCGCTCAAAAATTCCATTGAATATTGCCTGGCAGCAGTGGGCATCAATTCGACCAGCATGCTCGACACCCTGGTCAACGACAGGCCGTGCGTTGCTATTCTCTCGCACAGATTCGATGAGACACAAGCTGGAGCCGTGCACTTCAACCAATTAGTCGAGGCAGGCGTGGTCGAATTAGCTGAAAGCGCCGACGCTGCGGCGAATTGGATCGCGACCCTGCATCTTAAGGGCGAAACGGAAGACAAAAAGCTGCGCCGGCAAAGGTTTGTCACAAATTTCGCCAAGCCACTCGGTAATGACATGTCGCCGGTGGAGGCAATCGCCACGGCAATCGAGCAAATTGCCAGCGGCAAGAATGCGACCCAGGTCAAAGAGCACATAGCGCAAATGATTGCCGCCAGAAAGGAGCAATCAGCAGCATGCTTGGTCCGCAATTAACAGGCCGTTGCCTACTATTGATTAATCGCGTCCAAACCTGGTAGAAGTCTATATGCTAAAACCCGATCGTCTTCAGCGCCACATTGCCAAAGGGCAAGCGTTGTCCGTGAGGATTCAGGCGCACCCATAACGTCTCTCTGAGCGGAGGAAGAATATGGCTTCAAGAAAAGCAAGTTATGCACTGGTCACTGGATTATTCGTCTTGATGACGAGCAATTTGCCGGCAGCGGCCGAGGCGGAGAAAGCAACCATCACGCTTAAAAGCAGCGCCTTTTCCGAAGGCGCCAACATTCCCAAAGCATACACTGCAGACGGCAGCGACAGCTCGCCGCCGCTCAAGTGGTCTGGCGCGCCTTCGGGCACAAAGTCGTTTGCCCTCTCGTTGAAAGATCCAGACGCGCCCAAGGGAGCCTTCGTGCATTGGACGATCATAAACATCCCTCCCAACGCCACGGAACTCAAGGAAGGCTTGGCCAAAACGCCGTCACTTCCAGATGGCGCGCTGCAAGGGACTAATGACTTCAACAAGGCTGGATACAATGGTCCCTCGCCACCCAAAGGGTCGTCCCACAAGTACGAGTTCAAGGTGGTTGCTCTCGATACAAAATTGAACCTGAAGCCCGGCTTCTCCAGATCGGACTACAGCAAAGCCATCAAAGGCCACGTCATAGGCGCAGGCAAGCTCGTCGGCGTCTACTCCCGCTAAAGCGCGGCGACATGCAATTCCATGGCGGCAGAGCTTGCAAGCCAGGCTCTGCTGCTTTTTAGCCTAATCCACCTCCAGCGTGATGGCATCGGAAAACTCGCCCTGCTTGCCGGATTTGTCGATGACACGGGCGCGAATCTGGCGATAGCCACTGCCTTGAAGCACATTGCGCGTTAAGGCAAACCTTTTCCTGGTTGCTGGTATTCGCACATTGCAATCGACAGGCACACTGTCATCCTCTTGAAAGTTCTCGAAGAAGAAGTTCGGCTTTCCGATTTGCAGCTCCACTTCTCTTGCGCCTGCAACCTGGCAGTCGATGCTCAATTCGAGGGGAAAAGTGTTTGCCGACACCACCCCTTCGTTAGTCTCAATGGCGGAAGCAATGCTTAATCCGGGCACAAGGTCCGCCGCCGGAACGAGGCTGACTTTGCGGATACAGGCTTCGGCGCAGGGCGGCAGGCCGACAGCCACCGACGATATGCGCGAAAAACAGAACCATGACCAGTACTGGGAAAGACGAATGCGCACGCGAGCGAATTTCTGGCGCGCCGCCTCAGGCAGTGGCGACCTGGCCGCTGTCTTCAGTTTGCGGCGAAACTCCTCAGGAAGCGGGCTCTCTCCCGACCAATGCCCGCAAACGTGAGCACCATCAGCTGCGCCCCTGGCATAGAGCTCAAACTCCAGAAAGTCGTAGTCCAGAGGGCTAATCTCTTTGGGCAGAGAAAACCGCACGCCATCGCCCTCTTGAGGATCGGAGCAGCGAATGACTCCATCGGCCACGCTCAAGGTCTGCCTGCCTGGAGAGTATGCCTGCCAGCTCTGGGCGCCGCTCTCAGTGCTCAAAGGCAGCGAGCGGACGTCGTGACGACGAGGAGGATAGGCAATAGGAATCAGCCCGCTTGCTCTGCCCGTCCAGACGACGGCTCCCCCTTCCCCGGCGACTGCATCGCGAAAGCGCGCAGCATTCAGGCGATCGAAGGGTCCGAATAGAATTGGATCGAAAGTGATGAAGCTGTCCGCATAATCCGATGCGGCAAACGGCTTCATCAATAGCTGCGCAAACTCTCTGCCGTTCAAGAGCATATGCGCACCGGCATTGTCCTTCGGGATGGCAAGCAGGGCCAGTCTTTGGCCGCCCTTTTGAGTGGCGGCCAGCTGCCTGCAGTCTTCAATGAGCTTGCTCACTTCCTTTCCAGCATGCACCCAGAGGAGGTTGGTGGCAAAAGCCGCCCTTCCCATGACGGCGAGACCGGCAATTAAAATCAATCCCCCCAAAAGCGCTACTTTCAGATCGGCATTGCCCAAATTGCTCCACGAGCCGCGCTGCCGCTGCCAGGGCGCCAATAATAGCACCGGCATCAACAGGCTCAGAGGAATGCTTACAAACCAATAGAAGCGGCTGCCCTCCAGGTACGGACCCAGCCCCCACAATTGATAAAGCGGAGCAATGGCGGTGGCAATCCAGAGCGACAAAAAGGCCAGCCAGGCAAGAGGCGCATTGGCTGCCATGTCTGCGCCGTTCGGGGCGCCACCGCCTGCCTTTTCGCCATCGGCCGGTTGCGCGGATTGATTC
>DATNRC010000341.1:0-3726 GCA_036703705.1 Candidatus Obscuribacterales bacterium | reverse complement strand
CGCCAACGCTTCCGACCTCAACAAGAGGGTCGTTTACGCCTACGACAAACGAGATCGCGTGATTGGCCGGCAGCTGATTGCCATCAATAAGCATGGCAAGCTGGTCGGCTTCAAGCTTTACACAAACATCAACGATAAGGCAGTCAGCGATCGCCTGGTCGAGATCTTCAAAACATACATCCAGAGGTTTGCACTCAAATGCCATCTGGAGCTTGCTGATGAGGGCGACATTGATACGCTCACAACCAATTACTGGTATGATGACGGCGTGGTGCCCTGGTCAAAAAGCACCGATGGCGCCGCCGTCAACGTCAAAAAAGAGCAGTCCGCGCCTGCCCCGCTTGTGGCCTCGCATAATTAGTGCTCATCACTTGGCTTTCTTCGTGACGAGTTTGGATACGATGGACTTTTCCTTATCGTGTCCGGGCACTCTCTTCAAAGCAGCATGGTACCAAGCGGCGCAATTGGCAATGGCATAAGTGTTATTCAGCTGCTGGTAAATCTGAAGCGCTTCTCGAAAATATTTCAGAGATTCTTCCTGCCGTGCAAGCCGGTAATAACACATTCCCTCTTTAAGAAGCGCGTTTGCCAACAGCATTTTGTCTCCAGGCGAATTTCGGAAGGCAGCAACGAGTGGGCTCAACTCGGACAACGATCGGTTGTACTCTTTGTCTTTGAAGGCTTGTGCCGCTTTGTCGAAATGTTCAAAATTCTCCTGCAGTTGGTTCACTTCTTTCTCCCGCTTCATCCCTGCCAGCACCCTCTTATAATTGCCCACACAGTTCTGCATGCCGGCACCAGGATCACCTTGCGAGTAAATGCCCATCGATTCTTCGAAATAAGGCAAAGCCTTGGCGTATTCCTTCAAGTGCAAATAGCAGTCGCCGACGTTTTGTAGATTATCTGCCAGCAAAGCCTGCCCGGCCCAGTCGGTGCGTTCCCGATATCGTGCCAACCCGAATTCAAGCAATGGAATTGCCTTTTTGTATTCACCTTTTTGAAAATAGGTTAAGGAAAGCTGATCTAGTGTCGCACCATCCTGGTCTGCGTTACCTGTGAGCCCTGGTCCACTTGGGGATGGAATAGATACTCCAGATGGTACTGGATTGAGCGTCTGCACATTGTTAAGCCATGCAAGAAAGCACGCCGGAACAAGAACCAACAGCACTATCACAGCCATCATGGCGATGACGATAGGAGCTTTGCGCATCGCTGTCTTTTTATTGATGCGTTTTACTTGCTTCTTCTCACCTATCAAAGTAAGGTCGACAAGTAATTCCGCGACCGACTGATATCGGTCGGCAGGGTCTTTCTCCAGGCACCTCATGACCAAATAATCCAGCGCGTCAGGAATGCCCGGGTTCATCGTCTTTGCAGACCGCGGAATCTCTCTAATTTGTCGCGATAGCTGCTCAAGAGGATTACTTCCGGCAATAGGCGGCTTGCCGGTTAAGGACTCATACATCAGGACCCCGAATGAGTATATGTCTGTGCGTGGATCCAGATGTTGACCCTGGCATTGCTCGGGACTCATGTAAAGGGGGCTGCCGAATACTTCGCCTGTTTGTGTCAACTTCACTTGATCTTCGGCATCGCCGACCAATATCTTGGCGATTCCGAAATCAACAATCGTCACGACATCGCTGCCGTCATCAGACCTCTTGAGGATGATATTGCTTGGCTTCAGATCTCTATGGATAACTCCCTGCCGGTGCGCTTCATCGAGGCCTTCTGCGATTTGCTTGAAAACCTCGATTGCTCTTTCGACCTTGAGTTTGCCTTCGCGTTCGAGCATCTGAGAAAGAGATTCACCGGTTACGTATTCCATGACGATGAAAGGTTGATTTCCATCGTGAATGCCAAAATCATAGAGACGAATGCAGTTTCGATGGTTCAGGCAGCTGGCCGCTTTGGCTTCCTGCTGGAACCTCATCAATGCTGTTTGGCTCGCCAAAAGGTGCTGATGCAAAAACTTGACGGCAACCGTCTTCCCGATCAATATGTGTTTGGCGCTGTATACCACACTCATGCCCCCTCGTCCGCAAAGCTCGCCAAGCAGATATTTTTGTTCTATAAGTTTGCCCTCCATGCCCCTTGGGGATGGATCGGGCGGCGTCAATTGAAAGTCTGCTTCGCCGTCCGTTGCAGAGGTCGGTTCGTCACCAACACCCGTCTCCTCGACAGTCTGCGATTCTCTCCGTTCCTTTTGCCTTAAATTCTCTTGTTGTTCGGGGATCAATTCGCACCTCAAGAATCAACGGAAATAGATCTACCTAGCTGCATTTACTTTTTGCCCACGAACCACCTCAGCCGCTATCGTCAGGCCGAAAGTGACTATGATCATTAATGTGCTCAAGGCATTGATTTCCGGGCTGACGCCGAATTTCACCATGCTGTAGATTCTCAGCGGAAGAGTTGTGCTGCCCACTCCCGCTGTAAACTGCGTAATCACAAAATCATCGAGAGAAAGAACGAAAGCAAGCAAGCTGCCGGCCACAATGCCCGGCATCAATAACGGCAGCGTCACCCGGAAAAACGCCATCAAGGGCGAGGCACCCAGGTCTTGCGCTGCTTCTTCCAGGCGCGGGTCCAGTCCTTCCAGCCTGCCCATCACCGTAAGCGTGACATAGGCCACGCAAAAAACGATATGGGAGACGATTACAGTCGCCAGTCCCAGGGGGAGCCCGATGGCAATAAAGAGAATGAGAGCGGAGACAGCCATCGCGATTTCCGGAATGATGATCGGCAAGAGGATGAGACCACGGTAGATTTCTTTTCCCCTGAAATGAAGGCGAGTCAATCCGACCGCAGCCATCGTGCCCATGACGGCCGAGGCAAGGACGGCAAATGCCGCCACAATCAGGCTGTTTGAAAGAGCAAGAGCAATCGCCTCATCCTGAAAGAGAATTGCGTACCAATCGAGAGTGAATCCTGTGAGGTGAACGGAAAGACGTGATTGCTCGAAGCTGAAAAGAATGAGGATGAAAATCGGCAAGTACATGAAAATGTACGTCATTGCGGCAACGACATGCAGCCACCATGGCTTGCCTAACATTCCCGCGCTCCTTTCATACTGCTTTGCCCGACAACATAGCGAGTTGCTGCTGCATCTCCTTTAGCGGCGTCATATCTCCCTTTCGGGACGCGACCTCAATGCCCCGATTGAGAGCATCCACTGCTTCTTTCGTCCTTCCCAGTCCGTTTAGGGCGCGAGCAAGAGCGACGTAAGCCACCGTGTGCATTGGTTTGACTGCCAGCGCTTTGTTGAGATATGGAATTGCTTTCTCGTATTCCTCGAGCACGACAAGGCAATCACCCATTCCGTAATTAGCCAGAAGATCTTCAGAATCAATTTCAAGCACCTGGCTAAACATTTCCATGCGCTCTTTCGCTTCTTCCTTTTTCTGTTTGCGTTCTTGCTCTTCCTTCATCGCTCTTGTGGCTTCACGAGCAGCAAGCCTCATGCGAATGCTCATCGACACAGCCTTTTCCTCTTCCGCCTTTTCTTTGTCGCCCTTTTCGAGATAAAACACTGAGAGATTGGCATGGGCCATGACCGAATCCGGATTCAAATCCGCCAGTTTATGCATCAATGCGATGGCCTCGTCCAATCTGTCGCGTTTGGAAAGAATGACTCCCAGCACCTCGTATGCATCCTCAAGCTGCGGATCGAGCATGAGAGCTTCTTCAAGCAATTTAACTGATTGCGGATCTTCGTCTTCTGCC
>DATNRC010000340.1:0-4506 GCA_036703705.1 Candidatus Obscuribacterales bacterium | reverse complement strand
AAGCTGGTGCGAGCCGGCGTGCACGACTTCTCCAAGCTCGAGCAGCAGCCTGTGGCAGCCCGGTAAGACAAAAATTTCGCTGCTAAAATGCAGTCTTAATCGAGCTTAGAAGAGGGCAGATATCTTATGGTGAGATGGGTAGCGTTCTTCCTCTTGATCTGGTTTATGTACCAGATAAGGGAAATCTTCCCACCCTTTGTAGTCGGAGCTGTCATAGCCTATCTCCTTTTGCCTCTGGTTCGCTATGTGAGCCAGCAAACCAAAATGCCGATTAGCGCCGCCGTATTGATGATTTACCTCCTCATCGGCGGTGCCATCTTTGGCCTTTGCTGGTTTTTCGGACCGCAGGTCATCGACCAGGCAACCAACCTGGTCAATCAACGCCAGGAGATGGCCCAAAGCATCGTCAGCCAGGTTTCAACTGCGTTCGGCTGGCAGATGACAGCGGAAGAAGTGCAAAAAGCAGCCCAGGATCTTCTCAGCAACCTCGAGCAGAACGTCGGCACAACCAACGAATTGGTGCACATTGGCGGTTTGCTGTCGAAAGGCTTCCTCGGTGTTCTCGTCTGCGTCGTGTCATCCATTTATCTCATCGCGGACAGCCATCGCGTGGGACAGTTCTTCCTCCGTTTCGTTCCGCCGGAGCGCCGCGATATGGTGACGAACATCACCCAGCAGACAAACGTGATGTTGAGCCGCTATGTGCGAGGGCAAATCATCCTCATCACCATTATGTCTACGGTGGCCTGGATTTTCCTGCACTTCGGTTTCAAGCTGAAATACGCCCTGGTGATTGCCATTGCCAGCGGATTTCTCGAGATCATCCCCGTGCTTGGTCCTATTCTGGCTACATCGATTGCCACTATCGTGGGCGTGGCGCAGCACGGCATCGGCGTTGCAGTAGGCATCATAGCCTGCTACATGCTCGCGCGCTGGGCCGAGGACTTCCTCATCATCCCGAGAATCATCGGTCATGCAGTGGAATTGCACCCTCTGATCGTCATTTTCGCAGTTCTCTGCGGCGAAGTAATGGCCGGCGCCCTTGGCATGCTGATTGCCATTCCGGTGGCTGCCTGCATCAAGCTGATCATCGACTTTTTCTATCCTCCGGTTGTGAAGACTTCCCTGCCGCCAGCCCCGGAGCTTGCTCCACAGCCCGCAGCTGATGCTCTTTCTCCGTCCGCAGCGCCGCCGGTCACGAGCGCAGAATCTTGAATGGCAGAGGCATCGAGCCCGCAGGAAGGCGATGCCTTAAATTGCTCACCGGCATGACGGCAACGTTTCCATGGCATGAAATGACGGGCAAGGTATATAGTGAAGCTATTCGGAGATCACTAAGTCCTCGTGCGGTAAGATTAATGCGTTGTCGTTTTGCATTGGCGGCCATCTTGTTGGTGGTGTTGCTTGCCATCAGCCGATCGGTGGAAGCACAAGAGAGGCTGCGCATCCAGCGCGGCTCCGCACCGCCAGCCGTGAAAAAGTCCAATGACAAGCCGCTCACGGGTGCCGTCGAGATGAACGCCAGAGACAACCTCGTCGACCCGTCCGATTTTCAGCCTCTTTCCGGCACCGCTGATTCATCCAGGCTGAACGCCGGTGCTGCAAGGGGCAATTTGCAGGGACTGGTTGACACCAATGCTTTCCCTTCTCTCAGGGGCGGCACCGCCACTGTTGATTTGAACAAGCCCTTTCCTCTTAGCAGCAATGCAAACAGGCTGCGTGGCGACATCTCGGACGAGGAATGGAGACTTTTGCGCAGCCGCGATGTGGTCATTATTCAAGACCGCTCGCGATCGATGACGCGGCCGGAGATGTTTCCCAGCGGCGTCTCCACGCCCTGGGCATGGTGCCGGCAGCAGGCACAGGATTTGACGCGGCAGGCAGGCAGCGACAAAGACTGGGCCGTCACACTCATGCTTTTCGCCAGAGATTATGAAGTTTATCCGCGCGTAACGCTGTCACAAATTCCGGCCATTTTCTCGGACAGCAGGATTTCGCTCGGCACAAACATAGCGCCGCCTCTCAACGAGGTCTTCAGCGACTACTTCAGGCGCAGCGCCTCCGGCGGTGCCAGGCCGCTTTTGATTGCCATCATCACCGACGGCAAGCCTCACGACGAAGCAATGGCTGCTCAGCTTATCATCAATGCCACGCACCAAATGCGAAATCCGGACGACATTCGCATCACAGTTTTGCAGGTCGGAAGAGGCGGCAAAGCCAAACACAAGCTGGCATTTCTCGATAATCTGGCATCGATGGGCGCTCGCTACGATATCGTAAGAGTGCGAGGCTTCGAAGAGGTGACGCGCAATGGACTTACACGCTCTCTCGTCAATACCATAAAGGATGCCTTCGGTTACCGCCGGTAGCGCTCGAAAAGGAGGGCTGGCGATTTAGCACTGCCGATCGAAAAACCGGGTGTATGGTCTAGTAGATGTAGTCCAGATAAATGAGTGCCGAGACGGCAAAAACATAAACGACAGTACCGCAAAGCAGATGTTGAGCTTTGAGCTTGCCGCTCATGAGAAGGGCGCAGTATGCGCAGGCCGAGACAATGGCGGTCACACCGGTCACTAGAGTGCCGGCATCGAGGTTCCACGGCGTAAAGGCAACTCCGAAAGCTACCGGAATGCAGCTCTGGAAGACGAGGGCGCCTGTTATATTCCCCAGCGCCAGCGTATCTTTGCCTTGCCGCGCCCAGAGGATGCTGTTGATTTTCTCCGGCAGCTCTGTAGCAATCGGCGATACGATAAGCGACAGCACAAGCGGCGGGAAATGCAGATCTTCCGCCAGATTCTCCACATGATCGACAAATACGAAGGCACCACCCAGGATACCACCAACACCGAGCACGATCTGGGGCACGATCAACATCAGGCGATCCGATCCCAATTTGAAAACGCGATCGAGATGCAGGTGCTCGGGAGCTTCTCCCACCTCACCTTCATGCTGAAATGTCTTGTACACGTAAATCGGGTAAACCAGGCAAAGGAGAATGGCGATTATCCATCGGATGTAGTCGAGCTTCGTGGCCAGCGAAGCCAGCATCGCTATCGTGTACGAGATGATGAAATATCGGAGGTCGCGGGCAATGACGACATTGTTGACTTGCAGCCCTGCCGGCCGGCTGCCGCCCTTCGAGCAAAGCAAAACCGTGAGGCCGCAGAGACCGAGCGTCAGCGTGCTGAGCATGAAAGGTGCTCCGGCGATCGCGCCGATGCCAATTTCGTCGCCTTGTTTCTGACCAAAGAACAAAATGGCGACAAAAGGAATCAATGTCTCCGGCAGGGCGGTTCCCACAGCGGCAAGCACGCTGCCGACAACACCTTCGCTCAACTGCAAACGCTGCCCGAGCCATTCGATACCATTTGTAAAGAGCTCGGCAGCTAATACGATAACCGTCAAAGCAAGGATTATCAACAGGATTTCGACAACCATGAGGGCTCCTTGCAATGGTCATGTGAAGATAGCAGAAATCGGCGCCGTTCGCTTGCCGCCAGTACTGCCGGACAGGACCTGATTAAGGTTCTAGTAAAGTTGCCAAATTACAACCCACCACCAGTTGCGGCCCGTCGTCCACAAATCTCGATACTACGATAGACGCAATCGCCTTATATGACGAATTTCACAGAATTCTTTTTAAGATTGTGCAAGAAACCAGGCGGCACCGATTCGGTGTGTTAGCCTCAACCCTGGAAAACGCTCAGTTCAAACCCCAAAGCCATTGAGGCGCAAATGATCACAGTCAAAGACGTAGAGCACGTCGCCCGCCTGGCCAGGCTCGAGCTCACTGAAGAAGAAAAGCAGCTGTTTACCGAGCAGCTCGCCAAAATTATTGAAGCTTTTGATGAGTTGAAGAATATTGACACAGACGGGGTGGAGCCCATGTCTCATGCTCTGGCTATAAGCAATGTCATGCGGGAAGACGTCGTAGCAAAGCCGCCCGGGCATGAAGTACTGCTTGCCAATGCTCCCGACAAAGAAAAGGGTTTCTTCAAAGTGCCGCGGATAACCGAATAAGAGAAGACTGCGGAAAAGTCTTCCGTCTGTCCAATGTTGGCAACCGCGGCTCTTGAGCCTGCCAAAATCGATAAATTCTTCCCCTTTGACAGCGCGTGCGCTTTAACGATAAGTAGCACGGTATGCTCACCGTCTCATATTGGGGACATAACTCTGCCACCCCGGGTGGGGGATTTACCATATAAGTCCCACTCATAGGCAAGAATGTGATTTCCAGAGCCTGGAGGATCGCTTATATTTATGAAGAGGGTCCGGACGCGGTCTTGAGAGAGACCCTCAGGAAGACCTAAGCAGGCAGGAGGCGCAATGGACACCAGGTATGTGTTTGTGACTGGTGGAGTGGTCTCTTCATTGGGAAAGGGGATAATCGCCGCCTCGCTAGGCCGACTGCTCAGGGCTCGTGGAATCAGCACCACAATCGTCAAATTAGATCCATACCTCAACGTCGACCCCGGGACGATGAGCCCCTATCAGCACGGGGAGGTC
>DATNRC010000339.1:0-11233 GCA_036703705.1 Candidatus Obscuribacterales bacterium | reverse complement strand
TAACAATCAAAATCCCAAGCCATTTGTTTGGACAGCATCCGCAGATAAAATCCGCGAGAAAATCACCAGGCTGAAGGAGATGTATGGCGAGCCATACACGCAAAGCCTAAACAGAACAAAGTGTTAGCTACAGGAGACTAGAAAGCGATGGGTTCAAGGGGCGCAGGCCTCTCGCGGTGCTCGATGAGTATTTCTAAGCAGGCAGACGATCGTTCAGGAGTCTCCACAAGGAAAAGCAAAGCCGTGCTGAACGGCGCCAGTGCGTTTGCTCTTTCAATTCTCTCCTTTCAGGCACCACTTTCTTCAGCGGCGCAAACAATCCCTAAGCACAATCTTTCACCTGTGAATCTGATTTCTCAACAGATTCCGCGTTTTGAGCCGACACCAAGCACGGTGATACCGACAGATGTGGTGCCTCTTGCCGGCAACGAAGAGCGGCAGACATTCGGCGAGAATTTGCAGCTCAGAATAATGCAAAAGCTTCCTGCCAATCTCTATTTCACGAGCAACACCGACACCACGTTCAGAATTGAGACAAACGTCTTTCAGACACCGACAAAAAGATCGGTCATCAATCACTCGGGATTTGCCGCATTAGGTCTCGCCGGCAAAACCAGAGTGCTGGAATCGCTTCGCTTCGTCAGCCAGGAAGACCAGGTGTTCCGTGTCCTGCCTAACACGACTCTGGGGTGGGCGCTCACGCCGCACACGCGAGTCTACGCCAACTACTTTATGCTGCGCGACAGCCTCTTTCACAACACGGAGCTGAATACGACTATTCATTCGGTCGGCGGCGGCTTCCAGCATGACATACCGATCGGCAGGCGGGCCAGCCTTCAGTTCGATTTCCAGGGCCGGGAGCTGTTTCAGAGTCAGCGCGATCCATTGTGGGACTATTTGCCCAATCTGACATTTTCCTACCTGGTCAATCCCAAAACCATCGCTTTCACAAGCGCCTTGCTGCAGCTGCGCGGCAACAAACCATTCCAGGCTCCCACTGCTGAGATTGATCCCTTTTACTCCTTTGGTTTCGTGCACCGCAGAGGCGGCTGGATTTTCACCAATACCGCCACATTCCTGCAAAATTTCCGCGAGCCGTTTCGGCGCAACGCCATCATCCGCGTAAACAGCTATTCGTGGGTTCTTGATTTTGAAGTAGCAAGACGTCTTTCCAAAAAAGTGCCAGGGCTTTTCGCATTTGTAAGAGCTGAGCCAATCTATAACTTCCACTCCAAAGGGGTTTTCGGCCTTTCTGGAATGGACTTCCGTTTCTTCTACGGATTACGCCTGCAGCTGGCGAAACCGGCACTGACGGCGACACTGAGACAAATCAAAGAACAGCTTGAAGAACAAGAAGCCGAGCCTCCGCCTCCGGTAAAAAACCTCAGCCGGCACGCACCGAATACGGTGGGCAGCTCAGACTGCAACAAAACAATCATGCCTTATGAACTGGCAGCACATTCTCCGCAGCCTATGCATGGTTTTATCAGAACGGAGGATACAGAGCCGGGCCGAATTGTTCCGCTTCGACCGGGAATCACTGCTGCTACAACTTCAGATCGCATTCTTGATATTGCCGATGCTGATCCGAGAAACGTTTCAACAAACGACAAGCAGGTGGCTATTCATGAGTCGGGTCCCTGACAAGGAATTGACACCATGCTGGTCCCCACCAAGACGCCGCCATACGCGCAGGCCAGAATGCGCTTGTGGAGAGCGGCTGGAGATACCACTCATAGTGGCGACAAAACTCCGCGCGGATTGCCGCGGCTGATAAGGTTGCTAACTCCATGCACCCCTTTCGCGCTTGAACATGCGCTGAACGATCGCTCTTGCTCGCGAGTTGTCGACCAGCCAATAGCTGACGCGACCGATTGATGCCGCTCTTCCAGGCAACGAAGCCGTGACGACATTCTCCGGTCTTGATTGGAACGCCAGCGATGCCAGAGCCAAAACTTCAGACCAGGACAAATTGGTTTTTACGCAGCGCAAACCATTAGCCACAAGCTGGGGAGCACGAAACAGTGCCGCCGGCTGACAGAGTTTTTCCATTGCCGCCTTCAACAGCAATTGCTGCCTCCTTATCCGCCCTATGTCAGCCTCTCGGTCCTGCCGGAAACGCACGAATTGCTCCACTTGCTCCGGCGTCAAAGTCTGCCTGCCTCTTTGGAGGTTGATATTGAGCCTTCCCGTGCAATCTCGGTATCTCATCGGCTTGTCGACCACAACCTCGACCAGCCCTATAAGCTCAAAAATTCGTTTCAATCCGCTCTTGTCTATTACAACATAACGATCGACAGGCGCGCCGAATGCCGATCGCACAGTCTTGCAGGCGAGTGCTGCGCCGCCTATGGCATAAGCAGCATTAATCTTATTCGGTCGTCCTTTGATGTTGACTCTGCTGTCACGCGGAATAGACACGACGGCGATTTCCGGTCTCATGGCGCCCACTCTCACCAACATCATCGTGTCAGAGCGCGCACGACCCTTCTTGTCGCCGGCATCGACACCAAGAAGAAGAATAGTCATGTCGCCGGGCAGGAGCGACAAATCGAAGGGAAATCGGGCCGGGGCATTGCTGCCGTCATAACATCTTCCGGCTGGCGGCGCGATCAAAGAAAGAATGACAATAAGAACGACAAGCGCAGATTTCATTTCTCACATCCTTCGTACACAAACTGTCACACCGCGCGTGGTGCTTATCCAAGGCGGAAACCGCCAACATCGATCAGGCCGCCTTGCCCTTCACACTTTTGACAACGTCAGGATAAATGGAAAAGGCGGGCTTCACAGCGGGAATAAGAGCCAGGGCTTTGTGGACCGGTCCTGTTGTTTTGATTCGCCCCTGCATAAGCGCGACGGGAACATTCAGCTCACCACGCCAAAACTCATCGGCCACATCAGCCTTCATGTCCATCTCGACGTCGGGAGCAATCGAACACTGACCGACATAAACTTTCAATTCTTCTCCATCGCTGCCGTCAAGCATAAGTTGACCGTCAGGTTCTGTGAAGTTGAAGCGAACAATCAACTTCGAGCTCAACAAGCTGCGCGACATCGACGGATCATGGCTGATGTCTTTCCACAATCGCTCCATTACTGCCTGAAGTTCATCAGTGCTGGAGAACATACGAATCACCATGTTGTGCTCCTTGCCGGCCCTGGCCGTGTGCGCCCGACGCATGCTGGGAGCGGAACATTGCTTCCTCTGTCCAGCCAGCCGACGAAGGTGGAAAAATGTAAGTTCCTAAGGCGGAGATTAACAGACCTGGCTGTTACAACTTTCAGCGACGAGCAGCGCCACGGGAACCGGAGCGGCTGCTAGAAAGTCTCATCTTGTGATTTGCTTTGTCAATGCAGGGAGAGCAAAGGGAACCCAGATGCACTCAAGGGAGGGCTCCACTATGGCATCACGCGTCCCAAAACCGACAGAACCGCTTCCTTCGGAACCCATGGTCGCCACTCCGCAATATGTTCGCGACTACGGCATACCACGACTGGGAAGATACCTGTGCCAGCGCTGTCAGAAGCAATTTTCTTATTCCGGCGGTCAATTCAAATGCCCGCATTGCGGCGCCACTGCCGACGATGAACTGGTGGCATTTTACACCGAAGAAGATCCCGAGACCGATGAACTTCTGGGTCCCCAAGAATTTCCCGGCGGAGATTAATCAGTGGTGCCAGGTCCGCGAGAAGACTCGGCCGGCAGCTTTGGTTCCGCAGTTGGAAGCTTCTGCTCTGCCGATCCTTTCGGCACTTCCCTCAGTGGGGAAGCGGTCCTCGCGGAACGAGATCATGGCGCACCGAGTTGCTGTCTTCTTGCGCATTCTGGATGCCCATGGCCACAAAGATCCCAAGAACCAAAGCAATGAGGATTGCAATCAGGGTCACCACGAAGACTGCGGACTTAAGTGGAAAATCGGAGCGCGGCGTGCCGATTTTCGATGTGTCATGCATCTCGTCTTTGGAATTGACTTTTATCTTACTGGGCATAGCGCCAACCTCATTGTATGCGGCAAGGCCCAGGGGACGCGAAGTTATACGCGGCCACGTGCCAGCGTTCCACCTATAAGGGCCATGATGAAAATCAACGCAGCTGAGCCGACAATTGCCGGCAGCAGTGAGACTCCACCTAATTCCGGTCCCAGTTTTCCCATCATGGAAGTTCCTAACCAGGCTCCCAATATGCCAACGATAACAGCTGCAAGAAAACCGCCGGGTACCCGGCCGGGTACGATGGCATCCGCGATCCACGCGCATACTGCAGCGACTATGCAAAAAAGAATAAATCCAAGAATGTCCATAAATGCCTCCTCGAAATCGCCGCCAACAGTTGTGCGGCCCAGTGCAAGACCAACGAAACTGCGGAATGTTCCAAATTGAGCCGTTGTTTTTACATCCCGGTCAGGGGCATCAATCTGAAAACGGCATCGCAAGCCGTTACAAGAGGGAACTAAACCCCCCTCCAGGCATCTAATTTGCAAGTCTACCCACTGACAGGAGCAATGATGATGAACGCAATTGAGCTCGACGACGGCAGATTGATCGGACCACAAGCGCCGGTTGATGAGCTTTTGAGCGTATTGGTGGGACATCTAGCCGGTGCTTACTCGCTCTCGGATGAACAGGTGTTTTCCGTCAAGTCCTGGTTGTTGATCGATGCGCAAAAATTTCCGCCCGGACAGATTGTCACAGCTGAAGAGAAAGCCAATCCTTTCTTTCCTTCTTCACCCGAGAATCTGTGGGCCATCGTCGGCAAAACACCTAATGGCGAAGCGATTGTCTGGCACCGATCGCTTCCCTGGCCAGAGGGCATAAGTCCTTTCTTTCAATAGGACCTGGTCTTTCGGAACCTGAGTCTGCTCAGAACCGCAGTCTATTCGGAATCTGATAACCTCAGTGTGCTCGGAGCCTGAGTATTTTCGGAGCCTGAGTCATTTCTGAACAACCTCAGTCTTGTCTCCACCTCAGGACTTTCACAACCTGGCGCCTTTGCGAACCTGAGTCTTTTCTTTCAATAAGCTGTAAATCCATTTCTTTCAATAAATTAATCAGGGACAAGAATGCATGTCCCTGATATGGATCGTCGCTGATGAGAAAGCTGTCTTTAGATTATGCAGAGCGCCTCTGAGGGGAATAGGCATCTGGATAGGAATCGAGAAACGGCAACAATTTCTCATGCATCTTCTGACGGGCACGCGAAATGCGCGACTTCACCGTACCCAGCTCGGTGCCAGTTAGTCGTGCGATTTCGTTGTATGAAAATCCTTCCATTTCACGCAGCAAGATCATGATGCGAAATTCTTGCGGAAGATCATTCATCGCGGCTTTGATAGCCACTTCAAGCTCACGCCGCTCCACGACTTCGTCGGGAGAGGCGGCAGTATCGGCAATCTGGGCGGCGGTAAATTCACCCTCCCTGTCCGTTCGAACGGGCTCATCAAGACTCACCGCTCCGAACTTTCTTCTTTCCCTCAGCTCGTCATAAAACAAATTAGTGACGATTTGATAGAGCCAGGTCTTGAAGGCTTCCCGCTTGCGCAAAGAGCCTATCGAACGCCACACTCTCAGGAAAACTTCTTGTGCCAGATCGGATGTATCCGACCATTCCGGAGCCAGGTGATGCAAGATGGCATAAACGCTGCGCTCATGTCGTTTGAGCAAGTATTCGAATGCTTTGGTATCCCTTTGCTGGCACGCAAAAACGAGATCGGCATCGGACATCTCATCGTACTTAATCGGGCGCACCAAAGCTGGTTGTTCGGATAATTTTTCCAGAATCGCTACCATAAGGCCTCCCTCGTCGCGACCTAAGAAGCACAGTGCGTGCTGGTCTCGGCGTGTGCATTGCAACCGCGTGCAAATGAGTTATGAATCTGAACTTCCCATAGCAACCTCATTCTCGCACAAACATTCTTCCGGTGACATTCCGGTTAACCCGTAGTGCCTGCCAAAGGAGACGATCGCTTAAACAGCAAAAGCTTTCAGCAGCACGAGCTGCTTGTCAAACAATATTTGGGGTAGGGATATAGGAGTTTTACCAGCGCATTGTGTTGGAATGTTACGGACAACGGATGTGTCGTCAAGGAGGCAGTCATGCATTCAAGACACACCCGAACGGAGTTGGCCCTCCTGCCAGGCGCATCACGTCACTGCCCCCACGCATCTTGCCTGACTGTGGTATGAACTTTCGCTGAATGCGCTCGCAAATAATCCTGAATAAAGATCTGCAGTTTTTCGAATGCGACTTCAACCCGCTCTAAAACAGACTGCATCTCACGCCATTCCCGCGCGCCCGCAGCTTGCTCCAGTTGCAGGCTCAATCGGCTCAGATCTTTAGCACCAATCGACGCGCTTGCACCTTTCAGCTCGTGTGCCAGATCGACGACCAGCTCATAGCGGCGCTCCTTAATGCAATACCTCATACCGTCGAGCTTCTGTTCTGATGTTTGCAAAAACGTGTCGAGAATGCTGTAGAGCTCTTCGGCCCCGAAAAATTCCTCAAGCTCCGCCATGTCCGTCGGCGTTTCGTCCACCTCGACCGCCGTCGATCCGGACGTCATTTTATGCAGCACCTGACTCTGCTGGACCACCTCCGTCTTTGCCCAGTGATTCAATTTGACACGCAAAAGCTCCTTGTCGATGGGCTTGGGAATAAAGTCATCCATACCTGCAGCGATGCAACGTTGAATATCTCCCGCCATGCATTTGGCCGTGCAAGCAATGATCGGAGTGTAACTGCCTTTCAGGCGCTCCAATTTTCGAATTGCCATGGTTGTTTCGAAACCGTCCATATCCGGCATAACGCAATCCATTAATATGACCGCGTAGTTTTTTTCAGCGAGCGCCTGCAGCGCCTCTTGCCCGCTCGCCGCCACGTCGCAATCCAGCTGGAATTGCTCCATGAGCACTTTGCCGACTTTTCTGTTGACGGGGTTGTCGTCAACGAGCAAGACACATTTTTGAGACGAGTTATTGTTGTTTTCCGCCATGTCTTACCTCTGGGGATTGCAACTATCAACAAAGAAAGCTTCTGACGTTCATGAAAGGAAGGCAGGAACGGACAATGCAGATGCGATAAACACTTTTTACTATAGCCCCGTAAAAATCATTCGACAAGCGTCGCTGTCGCACCAGGCGACTCGTCGAAATTTTTTACTTGAGAAAACAACGTCAACTTCTCAGAAACGACAATTTCGCGTGATGCCGTAAAAGGAATTGCGAAGACGCGCAACTACAGTTGCTCATAAGGAGGACTGGGCTCTTCCGTGCCTCCTGGTCCAGGATCCGGATTTGGTGGCAGCGGATGAGGATCCGGCTCCGGCCCCGGATCGGGCGGCACCGGATCGGTCCCTGCCGCCCAATGAAACAACATCGACGCATGATTGTGTCTTGATTTCTCTACCTTACGGGCGAACATCATCATGTCGTTACTCTACTTGCTCTGGCTGAGCACGATTCCGCGGCAGCACCTGGTCAGATGCGGGCACTGTCCCCGCTTTCGTAAACTCACTTTTTCTGTGCTCGATTTGTCTGCCCAATGCGGTTAAATCAAGACCCGACCGCTCCACCTTTGGCATCATCTCCTTCTCTTCATGCCTTGTGTGAGCATCAATCGTAGCCTTCAGTTCTTGCACCTTCTTGTTGTATTCATCGCCGTCTTCTTCCGACAACAGGCGCTGCAACTGATCGATTTTGATTTTGATGCTCGAATCTCGCGCCTGCGCCTCGTCAATTTCGCGCTTGCGCATGCACTCTTTCAATTGGGGATAGAAGAACTCCTCCTCCAACGTCATGTGCATGTGGATCAAAGAGACGATCTCCTGCACGATGTCTTCGCGCTCTGAGGAAGTCTTAGCCGCTTCGAATCTTTTGAACAGTGCGTCGACTTTCCGATGATCGTCGCATAAGATGTCTATTGCGTTCATCACTGCTTGCTTGCCTCGTCACTTTCCTATGCCGTCCTTACCTCAGGTGGTTCGGCATTTCTCACTTCCGCCAAAAGGACGGAGAGGATGGTCTTTTGTTCCCCCGCCACTCAACGGTCCGATCATGAAAACGCCCATCAAGAGAACTGTTTAACGCTCGATGAATTTGCCATTCCATGGCCGAAGCGGCGTCTCAATGACGAATCGCGGCCGCGATAAAACAATCGCCCGCCGCACTAAACTTGCCGTTCGCCCTTTAACAATCGCTAGAACTCGGCTACAAGACCGAAACAAGCAATGAGAATGATAAAGGCAAAATAAAGGAGGAAGAACCACATCCAGCGAATGTTGACTTGAATGGGTGAGAGTTTTTCCTTTTTTTCTGCCATTTCGTGCGTTCCTTCTTTGCTGCATCCAATGAGCGCTAGCGCGCCGCTTCGCCTTCACCGTTCAGTTTTTGCATTTGAGCGACAAATTCTTTGCACTCGGAGATAAAACGATCTTTCTGCAGTTTGGACAACCACAGCGCAAGCACGCGGCGCTTGTCGACGGTTTTCTTCAAAGTCGGCGGACGGTCGCCGAGAAGACGTTCGCGTATCATGCGATTGCCTTCACGGTAATAACAATCGCCAATCTGGCAGCCGCAGACGACCACGCCACCGGCGCCGGCTTTTAGCGCTGCCTCAATCATCAAAGGTTGAATCATGCCGGAGCAGGGGAATTTGATCACTTTCAGTCCAGGAACTTCCTTCACCTGCCCGCTCGCGTCCGTAATGTCATTTACGTCTGCAGCGCGCTCGCAAATGAGAGTTATGACTGTCTTCTTATCTGCCATTACTGTTACCCCTTCGCTTCCACAAGTGCCTTAATTTGAGCCGTCACATCGGCATCAGGCAAATTCGGCAAATCAATCGCATCGAATGCGCATGCCCCTACGCAGACACCACATCCGGAACACCGATAGGGCATCACCGTCGCCAGGAGCTTGAAGCGCGAGCCGGCCGGCGCAGGAACCATCTCGATTGCCTGATATGGGCAATCTTTGAAGCAAAGCGAGCAGCCCGTGCACTTGTTGACGACGACTTCTGCTGCCTCCACAGGTGGTGTGCGAATGATGATCCAGGGAATGGCCGTGATTAAAGCCGTGCCGCCGATCATGACCAGCCAGAACATCTCCACGGGCATTGCGTTGAGCATCGCATACGGGAAGAGGAAGAACCAATCAACGTCGAAATTGGTCGGACTGGTATTCAGATCGGCCATCTTTCCGCTCGTTATCGGGAATAAAAACACGCACAGCAGAATCAGCCCCACAAGAACATAGTTAATCGCCGGCGGTGGCGTGAGCACCGGGCGCGTCATGCGCACATAATGCAGCCAGAGACCGAAAAGAAGCGCAAAGGAAAGACCGATGTGAATGAAAAGATAGTTGGACAGCGTCAGGTTGGTGATGGTATCACCATTGAGGAACCAGGCCTTCAGTCCCGGTCCGACGATGGGCAGCGCTTCAAACGCGCTTGCCGTCATGCGGGTCAAAACCAGGGAGCGCTCATCCCAGACAAGGTAATAGCCGGTTTGACCGATGAACAAAACGGTAAGAAAGAGCGCAATACCGGTCACCCACTGCACCCAACGATACTGGCGATAGCGATCCGTGAACCAGACTCTGAGGGCATGGAGGATGATCGTAATCACCATCGCGTCGCCGGCATATCTGTGCATGCCCCGGAAAACGGCTCCAAAAGGAAGCGTGTTGTTGATGTAATCAACTGAAGTCCAGGCGTTGACGAGTTTCTTCGAAAGATAGGCGTTGTCGATAGTGGGGATGTAATACGCAAAAAGCAGCAGTCCCGAAAGATAAAGAACCCAGAGATAAAACTGAGGCAGAGCACCATGGTAATAGAAAGGATTGTATTTGCTGGACATTATTTTGTTCAGCACATCCTCAAACCAGAGGGTGAAACTATTGAATGCTCTCAGTGGGTGGTTATGAACAATCTTTTCCACTTGGGTCGTCCTCTTTCGCTCTTAAGCTCTAAGTCCTTTCGCTAAATTTGAATTTCCTTCGCCCTCACTTTTTCAACGGCAATATTGTTTTCTCTTCCGAGTCTTCCTTGCCGATTATCATGATGGCGACAGCGGCGGCGCAAAGCGCCACAAACATGAAAAGCGCATATCCGTAATCACCCAGCTGAGCCTGAGCTCCGGCCGCTTGCAGCTGCTTGACGAGCGGATCGCCGAGGCTTGCTTTCAGCTCGTTGAACAAATTGCTGACGCCCAGCGGTCCCATCAGCCAGGCAATCCAATCAGGGAAATTGCCCGTGTATTGCAGCTCTGACCAGAGCATGAGGATTGAGGTGGCAACGCACACGCCTGCAAGAAGCAATATGACGATCCCTTTTGGTGAAAACAAAGCACTCATAATTGCTAGCGGTCTCCTCGTCTAGTCTCGGAACTGTCGGTGCCGTCGCGCTTTTGCGAAGCGGCATTGGAGGCTCTCTCGATTTTGTCGAACAACTTTATCTTCTTCACGAGCGTGCCTTTCGATTTCTCCTCGATGTATATCCAGTAGCCCTGGATGAGAAGAAGAAGAATGGTAAGGGTGGTGCCGAAGAAAAGATAGGCGACGCCAACCAGGCTTACTTCTTTGCCTATTTCCCGCATGCCTTCGAAAAACCAGGAAAGAGTAATCACAGCGGCAATGAAAGCGACCGCTTTGAAGGCAAAACGAACTTTCTTGGTGGACACACCTTCAACCTGGTTGAGGGAAGCCGCCACGCCTGATGACGCGGATGAGTTATCCGCCAGCCTCAGTTCTTTTTCGTGGACCTTCCGCTTCGACACCTTCTCTCCTTTATGTAGCGGATGCGGCTGCCTCAACCGGTTTGGCGGCCGGCTTCTGCTTGGCGCTTCTCAAGCGGAACCAGGTGGCGCCGCCAAGAACCATCGTCACCGCCCCCAGTATCATCCATCCCCAGTCAAGAAGCGGCACTTCGATGGGATAGAACACGCCCTTTGTCGTTGTCTCAATCAGTCCCGGCGACATGCGATCGCAGAAAACCACATAGTCGTAGGCCCAGCGATTGGAGACCAGATAGTCGATCAGACCATGATAATGGGGATATTTGTCGGGCATGAAGGTGGGAATCCAGCTTACCGTCCAGTCCCACATCGTCGGCTGCTTAACGGCCTGAAGTATGGCGTCGAAAGCTGTTTTGACGTCGGCACCGCCTTTGGCGACGAAGTTGTCCTTCACCCAGTCCTGCCAGATGTCTTGATAGGTCGAGGCGAAATAGGTTTTGGTC
>DATNRC010000338.1:0-3478 GCA_036703705.1 Candidatus Obscuribacterales bacterium | reverse complement strand
CTCGGTCGCCTACAACGACCCGACCGAGAACTATCACATGTTCGGCAAGAATTCGATCGATCCGGAAACCGGCAAGCCTTATGAATTCAACCTGAGCAATGCACTTATAAGACCTGCTTATCGAGCCTGGAACGATAACATGGCTGTCGATGCCCTCCTCCTTGGCGGTATAGCCAGGCCCGGAATGGCGATCGCCAAGCCGTGGGGTGATGCCATGACCAAGGGCCGCGCCCTGAAGACATTTACCGTCGACGTGGCCACGGGCAAGACGCTCTCCTATTACGGCAGCAAGCTCGGCTATCCCGTTGAAGCGGCTGCCACCAACCTGACGTACCGCTTGTGGGGCGATGTGAGCATCAACGCCTTCAACTACATCGGCAGCAAAGAATATCAAAGCTGGCTCGACGCGGCCAAACGTCCGCTTACGGACGAGCAGCTCTCGCAGCCGAAGAAGCAGGAAGGGGACGGGCAACCACAGCCGGACAAAGAAACCCCCAAGCCCAAGCAGCCGACCGGAAAGCCCGACGAGCTTCCAGTGGAGAAACCGGAGCAGAAACCGGAAATTACCGGACAGCCCGAGAATCAGGCACTTACGGGCGGCGCACCGATGTAAAAGGAGGCTCGAAGCATCGATAACGCAAAGCACAGAATTTGAGACCATTTATCCAGAGCGCCATTTAATGGCTCTCTGGACGATTACTAAGGACCGGCACGGAAACCATGAACGCTCAATTGAAGCCTGGAAAAACGCGCTTAAATAAATGTCTAAAATCCCTCAACTATCGTATAGATATGGGCAGACAGAAGGTTGGGCTGTCGGGCGTTCGTTTATTGAATAGAGGATTCGGTGGATGACAGGTCCAGAACAGTCAATTAAAAACAAACAACCAGAGGTCAGCGATGTCAAAACACCTTATGAGGAAGCCGCTGACGCCATAGCCCTAGCCTTGCTCAATGATGCAAACAAAGAAAAACAAAAACCACCAACAACTGAAGTAAAAAATGAGGAAGTCCAGAAGGTAACTGATAAGCAGGCGGCTGCGAAAAACGCAGACGTCAGCAAGATCGATCCTCACGAGCTCATGACTCAGGCAGAAGTGGCAGCAGAGCTTCTGCAATGGGTGGAAAGCGGCAAGAACGACAATGAGAAAGTGACGCTGAAAAGCGCGCAAGGCAAAGATGTCGTCATGACGGTTGGCGAGCGCAAGCAGCAATTGCGCGACTATCTCAAGAAGGAAGGCGGCGTCGAGGTGCCGGACACGCGCGAAAAAATCCAGGAATACATCGATGTGACGGCCCGCAAAGCAATCACCATCGCTGATGCCATTCAACAGACGCCCGAAAATCCTCCAAAGGGAAACAGCATTCAAGAGCTGCTTGCCGACAATGAGAAAAGACGCAATGCATTGGCAGAAGAGCTCGGCTTCAAGCCGACAATCGTCAAAGTACCAGATGCCTCGGGCAAGATGGTCGAGCACAAAATCTACGACATCACACCGGAAGCATTCGAAGCCAAAGCAAGGCAAATAGCGCCCAATACGCCTGAGTGGCAAAAAATATCCGAGCTGGCCGCCAATCTTTCGGAGCGCGACAAGATAAGAGATGTTCAAGTCTCACCGTCCTTCATGCGTCTTCGCTATGCCGAATTGTTAATGGCCGGAATGACCGACAAAGATGCAAAAGTCAAAGTGGGCGAAGGGGAAATCAAGCCCTCGCAGCGCGAGATCATGAATGCATATGAGATGGTCAATCAAGCCGGCCGGCTAAATACGGCAGTGAGCGACACGCCGCAGTATCAGGACGTCAAGGCAAGATCGTCACTTCTCTATGCCGATATCCAGCAGCAGCGCAGCGCACAAGCAATCGAATCCTTGAAAGTCGCGGATAAGATGCGGCAGGAAGGCAAACCTGAAGCTGAAGTAAGAGCGAAATACGAAGAAGCGCTCAAGAAAGTCCAGGAAGTGGATATGAGCGCCATCCGCTCGCAAATTCTCACCCAAAACAAGGAATTGGCGCGTATCCAGGAAGCCAAAAAAGGCCTGGATAAGATTGCGGACACTGAAGAAAGAGAGAGAACACGCCAGTTTCTCGATCAGCAAGAGCAGGCTCAAAACGGCATCATAACGAGCCTGGGTCTCATCGTTCATGCGGGCAAAGAAGTAAAAGTCGAATACGCGAAATACCTCAACGAGCGAGGGAAGCATTCGGAAGCGCTACCTCTGCTTACTAGCACCGCTGCAGAAGCTCCTGAATTCGTGTCCGAGCAAGTCGATCCCACATTCGGCAAAGAGCTCGAAAAAGCCATGGCCGGGACTGGCACACTCGTCACTGGCGACACCGAGAAACATCGCCAGGCTTATGAGACTGCCATGGCCGAGAAGAACTGGGCCAAAGCCAGCGAAGAGCTTGGCATTCTCAAAGCGGCAGCCGTGAAGGCTAACGACACTACCATCAACGGCATGAAGAGCAATGTCGAAGCGATGGCCAAGAGAAAAGCGGAAATCGACACCGAGCTTGGTCAAATTGCCCGCGACGAGAAACAAATGGATGAGCAGCAAAAGGCGCTGCGCAAAGACGAGCTCGAGCGCGAGAAGAAAATGCTCGAGCAAATGGAGAAGAGTCTCAAGGAAGGGCTCGGCAAAGTCGAAGAAGCAGCCAAGAAGCAGATGCACCAGATCATGTACATGGAAGGCATCATCGCTTACTCGCGAGACGACAAAGAAACAGCCAACAAAATATTCAAAGAGCTGCAAAAGACCTCACCCGAGCTCGCGGCAATCTCCGGCGATCCGGAGCAGGAGGCAGCGCTCACTTATCTCGAGCAAAACTTCGACAAAATCAACAAGAACGGCAACGAGCATATCACCGCCGGTGAAATCGACGAATATCTGAAGTCCAATCCGAATCTTGCCGCTGAAGATCGCAAGAAGCTCGAATATCTCAAGGCTCACGTCGACGACATTGAAGAACGCTCGAACGATGAATGGTTCGATGAGAATGACGGCATCACGCGAGCCGACCTCAAAAAAGCCAAAGAAGAAGTCGGCACCATGCTCGGCAACCTCATCGAAGCGACAAGAAAGAGAGGATGGCTGGAGCGCAATTGGGATAAAATCAAGACCGTCGTCACCATAGGCGGTGCAGTCATAGCCGGTATCGCGGTCGGTATCGCGGTCGGCTGCCTCACCGGTCCCGGCGGCATTCTGGCTGGCATCGGCACAACGGGAGCCATTCTCACGGCTGCAGGAGTCGGCGCGGTCGCAGGCGCGACCTGGTATGCGTCAACGAATTACGCCGGCATAGAGATTGCCAGAGCAAACGATTGGAAGAGCACCAACGCTTACTGGGAAAAACACAACGTCCTGGGCGACGTCAAGACCGGTGCCTTCATCGGCGCCACATCGGCAGCAGGACAAGTGATCTTCGCCCCGGGCGGAGCGCTTGCCACAACACTCGCCAACGGCGGTCGCCTGGGCAC
>DATNRC010000337.1:0-6106 GCA_036703705.1 Candidatus Obscuribacterales bacterium | reverse complement strand
CGAATGCCCGGGACCGCCGGCGGCAATCACAGCTGGAGAAGCTCGCAGCCCGGGCGCTGGCGAGAGTGCTGCCGTGGCGAAAAGCGGCGCCATCGACAAGGACGACATCGACCCGAGATGGAAGAACTTAAAGAGTCTATTTTCAAACACCAATAATGGTGAGGATTCGTAGATAATATTTAATTCCTGCCAAGAACGGAGGTTTGCATCTACCCATGGCTGTCCCTAAAAAGAAAACATCGCACCAGAAGCAGCACCAGAGACGTGCACACTGGAAAGCCGAGCTTTCGGCCATAGTTAAGTGCATGAATTGCGGCGCTCCTTCTCGTCCGCATCAGGTCTGCATTGTTTGCGGTTATTACCGCGGGCGCCCGGCGCGCAGAGCAGAGAACGTTCTGGCAGAGTAAGATTCAATTATTTAGTGACCCTTAATTCGGCTGATTGGAGTCGGGGATGATTCGGATTGCAGTGGACGCCATGGGTGGTGACTATGCCCCCCGCGAGGTGGTCCACGGGGCTGTGCTTGCAGCCAGGGAATATTCAGTAGCAATAAGCCTAGTCGGCCCGCCGGATGTCGTGCAAAAGGAATTGGCGCGGCATGACACTCAGGGGCTCGATATCCGCATTGTGCCTGCTTCTGAAGTTGTGGCCATGGACGAGAAGCCTTCGCGAGCAATCGTGAAGAAGAAAGACTCATCCATAGTTGTGGCTACCAAACAAGTTTCCGAGGGACTGGCCGACGGGCTGGTGGCTGCAGGTTCGACCGGGGCTGCTGCGGTTGCTGCGCAAATAGGATTGGGCAGAATTACAAATGTCGATCGCTCGGCGATTTGTTGCCAGATGCCGACTACCCTGGGCAAGTGCATTCTTATCGACGTCGGCGCGAATGTCGATTGCACGCCCATGCAGTTATTGCAATTTGCGCTAATGGGGTCGATTGTCTCCACCGGCTTGTTTAATCTCAAGCAGCCAAGAGTAGGGCTTCTCAACATCGGCACTGAGGAGACGAAAGGCAATCAGCTTGTGCAGGACGCCTACAAATTGATGAAAGGGCATCCGAAGCTCAACTTTATCGGCTTTTGTGAGGGGCGGGACTTTCCGCTCGGCAAAGTGGACGTCGTTGTCACCGACGGTTTTACGGGAAACATCACCCTGAAAACGGCTGAGGGCATAGCCACCATGGTTCACGTAATGCTGAGGCAAGAACTTCTGCGATCGGTACGAACGAAGATCGGGGCAATGGTTTCCAAGCCGGCATTCGAAGGCGTGCGCATGCGCGTCGACCACAATGTTTTTGGCGGCGCGCTTTTAGTCGGTGTGAAGGGGGTCTGCGTCATCGCCCATGGTGGCTCCAAACACACTGCAATCAAAAACGCCATTCGGGTTGCGAAGGACATGGTATCCGCCGGCATAGTGAAGAGCATTGAGAATATGTTCTCGTTGACTGCAGCGGGGAGCAGCAAGTCGTGACGGCGACAATGGGGGCGAAGCTAATCGGAGTGGGAGCCGGCTTGCCCGCTGCGGTGATAACAAATGCCGACCTGGAAAAGCTGGTCGATACATCCGACGAGTGGATCTCGACCCGCACCGGTATTCGCGAGCGCCGCATCGCCATGGAAAATGAGACGACCACGGGCCTTGCCATCGACGCCGCCAGAGACGCGCTTGGTTTTGCCGGCATCGACGCCGCGGAGGTCGACCTGGTTGTGGTGGCAACTTCCACGCCCGACAATCTTTACCCGTCCACGGCTTGCATGGTGCAGGCTGCCATCGGTGCAACGCGGGCGGCGGCATTCGATCTGGAAGCGGCATGCTCGGGCATCATTTACGCCCTTGCCGTGGGTCAGCAGTTCATAGGCTCGGGTACGTTCAAAACCGTGCTCGTGGTTGGTGTGGACATTCATTCGCGTTTCCTCAATTGGGAAGACAGAAACACTTGCATTCTTTTTGGCGATGGGGCAGGGGCGTTTGTCCTCAGGGCAAGCGAAACGGACAACGAAATTCTCGCCACCTATTTGCGCGCAGACGGGACTGGCGGGCATTTGATCCAGATTCCCAATACGGGGATGGGCTACCCTCACAGCGGCACAACGCCTCCAAAAGCGGTGCAGCGGTATTTGGAAATGAACGGACGGGCCATCTATGAATTTGCTGTCAATGCTGTTCCTGAGGCTGTGCGTTCTGCCTGCGAGCGGGCAGGCATTACTGTCGGCGATATTGATTTTCTGGTGCCGCATCAGGCCAATATGCGCATTATAAAGGCAGCCGCGGAGCGTCTGGGCATGCGTCAAGAGCAGATAGTGAGCAATGTGGATGTGCTGGGCAATACTTCCGCCGCTTCCATTCCGCTTGCCGTCTGGCAGGCGATTCGCCGTGAGCAGGTGGTGCCGCCTGCCACGATGGCTCTTGTCGGATTCGGCGGCGGACTGACCTGGGGGGCAGCCATCGTTAGATGGACGGCTTCCGACAGGCGCGAGGCGGGTGCCGGCAAATTGACCTCTTGTGTGCCGGAGGCTCAAGAAAGCAAGCTTCAGAACGGCTCGATGGATCGATCGGTGCCTTGATGGGGACTGTGTCGGCAATATAAACTACATTCCGCTCCTCGATGCCGGGCCTTAAGACCGGGCTCTTGATTTGCGGGCGGTCAAATCAGGACCAAGACAACAACGACGGAATATTTGCGCAATATTCAAGCAATTGGAAGCCAAAAAATTGAGTACCTACCCGCAATTGCAAACTGTCGGGGATGTCACAGGCGACAAAACAATGGGAATGCGAGAAGATAAACAATCCACTCTATAGGAGAGATAGCGATGGGCAAGCTGGCATGCGTGTTTCCCGGACAGGGCTCTCAGAGCGTCGGCATGGGAAAAGATCTTTTCGACAAGCATGGCGAAGCCCGGGAGGTCTTGAACAAGATCGATACTATTGCCGGGCGCTCGCTGACCAAACTTTGTTTCGAAGGTCCCGAGGACGAACTGAAGCGCACCATAAACACACAACCAACGATTCTTGCCGTATCGATTGCCGCCTGGCATTGCTACCGGAGCAATGGCGGACCGCTTCCTCAATATGTGGCCGGACACAGTCTGGGCGAATTCACGGCGGTGCACGCGGCGGGGGCGCTCGGTCTGGACGATGCAATTAAACTGGTGGATAAACGATCGCGCCTGATGGAGGAATGTCCCCGCGGCGCCATGTCTGCAGTCATCGGCATGGCTGCCGAGAAGCTGGAGCAAATTTGCCAGGAAACGAGCAATGAAATGGATGCCGGCGCGAATGGCACCGACAATGTGGTGATTGTCGCCAATTTCAATACGAGAGAGCAGCTGGTGATATCCGGCAGTCCGAAAGCAGTGGCAGTGGCGGGCGCCAAAGCGAAAACGGAAGGAGCGAAAGTAATTCCTCTGCCGGTTGGCGGTGCTTTCCATTCACCGCTCATGCATGCAGCGGCTATGGAATTCGAACAGCTTATTGTCAGCACCACATTCAGTGATGCTCTCTTCCCCATCGTTCAGAATCTGGATGCGAAAGAAGCGCTTGCTGCCTCGGATGTGAAGGCGAAGCTGGCCAGTCAAATGCCTAATTCCGTGCGCTGGTGCGAAAGCATAGAATACATGCTCAAGCAGGGCGTCGATACCTTTGTGGAGATAGGACCTGGTAAAGCACTGGCAGGCATGGTGAAAAAGATCGATCGCCAGGCGCGCGTGTTCAATATATATGATGACCAGACCTTGCAAGAAACACTGCTCTCGCTGAGGCAGGCGCTGGCTGTATAGAGCGGCGGGGCGGCGCGGCTTTCAATGATGCTGCATGGACCGGCTGGCGTTTAGCACTGCCGTGCTGTCGCCGGCATTGACCGATGCCGTGCTGTCGGCGCATTAACCGATGCCGCTGTCGCCGGCATTGACCGATGCCGTGCTATCGCCGACATTGACCGTTGCCGTGCTCAATTACTCACTTTCACTGGCAGCGAGGCGTGCTATTGCGGTTCACACTCATCGGCGTGATTGTCCGGCTCCGGTGGGTGTGCGATTGCTCTTATCTTGCCCGGATACCGTCTCCACCAGAGTCTTGCGCATGATAATCGATCTTTTAGCGAGTTCGTGAAAGAAAGGCGCGTGAGGAACGCAGACCTCGGGCGGCAGCGTGCCGCGGTCAAGAATTTCGCCTGTTAAGATCATATTTGCTACTATCGATGGTGGCACGGCGGTATCAAGGGCCCCGCATGAAACTTTCCACTGTTTGTTGGCGAACACCGTCGTTTCCAAAGAAACCGTGCACGGCTTGCCATTCTTTATGCCTTTGGTCTCCACCCTCACAACTTCGCAATCGTCGGGCTCCTCATCAGGTATCGGGAATCTGGCCAGCATTTCGGTTAGCACCTTTCGTGGCACGAACGGGCCGGGGACTCCCTTCAATTCCTCACTGCCACCAAATCCGAGGTCGACAAGAAATTTCAACTTTTCATGAAACTCTGTCGGCAAGCCGAGGCGGAAGGTGACATGGCGCACCCCCTTGTGCTGGAAAGTAATAGGCAGAGTGGCCACCTCGGAGTGCAGCGTGAGAATGGCCCGGCAATCACCCACGGGAGCCGGAAAATGAGCGACTATTTCTCCTGACATGGGCGGCTTGGCTCGAAACTCACCATCTTCGAAAACCATGGGCTCCTTCGTGTATTCATCGAGTATGGTGTCCAGTGCGTAGGGTGGCTGAAGGGGATGATCGACCTTAACGAAGTCCACGCAGCCGATGATTATGTCGATCGACTCCACCTCGTCCAGCTCGCCGACACAACAAGCCGCCATTATGTTGGTCATGCCCGGTGCCGCTCCCATGCCCAGAACAGCCGTCAATCCTTTTTCTCTGAAATCGTCGTTAAGTTCCAGTTGCTGTCTGGTTACGTGGAAAAGTCCGCCCAGGTCGATGTAATGGCAACTCGACTGAAGCGCCGCTTTCATCACCTCCACATTGAAGTAATAGGGCGTCGAATTGATGACAATCGTGGCGTCCCTAAACAAGGCAGCTAAAGAGTCCTGATCCTTAACATCGGCAAAGGCTGTCTCCACCTTTTTGCTTCCAACGGCAGCTTTGACTTCATTTGCTTTTTGTTGATTGAAATCGCCGATTACGACTTTGTCGAAACCGCTTGTCTCAGCCAGGTCGCGAACGATCACTTGACCCATCGCTCCTGCACCACCAAGCACAACTATCTTTTTCATGATTGAGACTCTGACCTTTTGCCGTACTACACCATTGATCCAACGGCTGAGGGCTGCTCCACTTGTTGAAATCGGGAGCGTTGCTGCCGGAAGAAACCTCTCCAAAGTTTAGCAAATCGATATATGGTGCTTTGACATCGAGCTATTGCTGGCTCGTGAGTTCAAAAACTGAACCGATATCGGTTCAGTTTTTTTTGGCTAATCATGTCAAGCGAAATCCAACCGATATCGGTGCGGTGTTGATTGCCGGGGCTATCTCATGGATATCCCGGCGGTCAAATTACAGTCTTAGTACTTGTTTGTGGTCGAACCGCTGCCGTTTGCGGTGTCATCGCCATACGTGGCCATGCCGTTTCGCCCTGGTGTATAGCTGTACTGCCTGGGCTGCTGGGGGGTGCGGGACGGACGCTGGAAAATCTGTCCCGGGGTGTATTGGATCGCTTGATTACCCATGTCGCTGCGCATATTGTCGCCGGGTTGTTTCACGTTTGCGCCCCAGTTCGACTGGGGGATTCCGGCAGGAACGCCCTGCGAAGTTGTTTTGGTGACGCGATCTTTCGTGTAGAAGTTGTCGCCCGGAGTTTGAATGTTAGCTCCCCACGGCACTTTTGGCAGGAGTGGGTTAGCCTGAGCTCCGCCCACCGGCTTGCCCTGGGCTGTCTGGCTAAGAGTGCCCGGTCCGATATAACTGCTGTCGTGATAGGGCAAACCTATCTGGCTTTGGTTTACGACCCTGGAGCCGCCGCTGCTGTAGTGATAGCTCTGGGCCAGGCAAGGAGCGCTTATCAGCGCAAAAACGAGAGCAACCGCAAATGCTTGGGAAAGAATTTCAGGTGCTGGAGTGTTCATAGAAACTGGTCCTTATTGACTTGTCGCTAATAGTA
>DATNRC010000336.1:0-7856 GCA_036703705.1 Candidatus Obscuribacterales bacterium | reverse complement strand
TGCTCTTGCCTGAGCTCGGCCGGGACAAAGCCAAGAATGCCCACGCCCCAGCTTGCCGTGCCTATTTTGGCGGCCGTCTCCCGGAGCAGCGCATCGACCTCTTGGGCCCGCATCAACGCCAGGGCGAGGAAGGGAAGCGCTCCACCTGCCGCCACTTTGACGGCAAAATCGGCCGTGTCGCTCACGCGCGTCATGGCGCCCTGTACGATCGGGTAACGAGTGTTGTGCGAACGCGCCAGCGGTGCGTTCTCTTTGAGAATCTGGAGCTGGTTTGCCGCCATCACATTGGCTCTTGCCGACTCACGAAGAGCATCGATCACTCCTGCAACAGTGACGAAGCGGCTGCCGAGGTCATGCGCAAATGCGATGTCCTGGCCGACAATGTGGACGGGATCCTGACGGCCGCAACAGCGGGCAATCTCTACTTTCAGCTCGAGCTCGGTCAAGCTGTTCTTGTGCCGCTCGGCAAATTCGATGAGCGGATGCCCGCTTCGAGCAACGAAGCGATATTTCACGCCGCCGGCAATGCCGACCGTTGTGGTCTCGGTACCGTCCATGGTGGCAAACTTATGCTTCAGCTCGAGCGTCAAGTCGGACTCGCGTGTGAGCAACAATTGCGAATCGAGAACCACGCCGCGAGCGCCAGCAGCAAGGCAGGCCGCTGCCGATGAGGTTCCTATGCCCCCCTGCGCCCACACCGGAATTTTGACTTGTCTCAAGCACTCTTGCAGGAGCACGAATGTCGTGTTTTCACCGATGCGCCCGCCGGCTTCGTGTCCCTTGGCAATCACAGCGTCGGCCCTTACTTTCTCCGCCAGCTGTGCCTCCTTCTTGCTTGTTGCTTCTACAAAGGCCTCAAGTCCGCGCTTTTGCGCATCTTGCACCGCTTTTGCCAGATCGGCCTCTGATTCAGTGTCCGGAACTATGATGACGATGTTGCCCGGCTGCGCGGAAAGAACATCGAGCAGCGCTTCCGCAAGCTGCCGCTGCTCCGCACCATATTTGATACCGGCTCGACCTTCCGTCACCATCATAAGCTCGCGCAAGCTGACGAGGACGTTTTGCCTGATCGTCTCCTCCCCTAAATCCGTCATCTCCAGGCTGAGCACGCCGGTCTGACCTTTTCTGCGCGCGGCGATGGGCAGATGATTCACAAATCGAGGCGCTGAAGTAAGTGTGTGCGCTCTTTCGCTGGGATTGCCCGCGGCTGTGTTGCCGTTCTGATTTTGAGAAATTGATACTGGGGTCAGTGCAATAACGCCCAAGTTCGACAGTTGGTCTAGCATCTTTTGCGGAGGTCTCTTGGGGCTTCGTCCTTTGAAAAATCGAACCGCAGCATCAAACTGCTGATGCACGCCATGTTCGAATCGCGCCGAATGGCTGGTTTCAATCGTCTGGCCGAATTCACCACTTGCAAAACCAGCAAAGCCAATCACAGACTAAGTCATGATGGCCTCGGAAGAAGTATATAAGGGGATACTGTTAGTGCCATTGGACAGGTTTTAACAAGCCCGGCATGGCTTTCCTGTCCGATATACAGGCTCTATGCGTTGCCACCCGAAACGACTATTGTTTCTTCGCTGCTTCGCAATTCGTACCAAACGCCACGCCATTTGATCCGATTTGTTAGGAGTGAGTAAAGAGTCATCCACGGCAAAACAAGATGCGCCACGGGAATCATCAATATGGAGCGGAGGAGCGCCTTATCGAAGGCAAGCTCGATGTTTTTGTCCGCTCCGGCAGAGAGCGCAGCGGAGCTTGCCTCTTGATTTGTGCCCTTGATGCGGTTGGCGAGGATGACTTTGCGCCACAGCCCTTGCGCTTTTACGAGAAACCATAATTCGACGGGAAGCAAGGTCAATCCGACAAGACAGGCGGCAACACTGACTTGATCGCCGGTTGCCACTGCATGCGCGGCCGATAACAGCACTGCAATCAGCCAGAACTTGAGGATGAGCGCGCGATTGATTGCCCGCCGCCACAGCTCGGGGTAATAAACCTTAGTTAATATAAGCTGGCGATTTGTCCATTCGACGATCTCCTCGATGGTGGCATCGCCGTCGCTCACGACGAGGCATTGAGGAATGAAGCGCACTTGCAAACCAAGGCGCTTGACTGCCGTGGTTAAAGACAAATCATCATCAGCCGCTTTCTGCCAGGAGGCGGCAACACCGGCGCGCTCGAAAGTTTCTTTGCGGATGGCCATGGCGCCACCCCAGGCAAAGGCAAAACGTGCGCTCGCCATTTCCCACGCCGTCATGCGATTCCACATCGATCGCAAAAGGCAAGGCCAGTCGCCTTTAAAGGGTATGTAGAAGCGATATCCCGTCGTCACGCCAACCCCGGCGTCTTCAAGGTGTGAAACGAGATAGCGAAGAAAGTCACGTCGTGCGATGACATCGGAGTCGACAAAGACAATCACTTCCGATTGCGAATCGACAATTTGGAGCGCTGCCAATTGATTGTTGATTTTTTGCGCCCGTTGTGCGTTTACGCCGGCAACAACCATTTGCGTTTTGAGGTCGCTCCTTTCCTTTCGAATTTCCTCGAGCGCTTTATAAGCCGGATCGCTTGTGCTCGCCACCGCGAAAATCACTTCAAAATTCGGCTTGCCATCACATTTGTAATCTTGATCGAGCAGCAGGCGAATATTGTTTTTGAAGCCGGGATCGAGCCCCTTGCACGGCAGAATGACCGACACCTTCGGGATGTAGCCATTGAGCGGGCGCCTGAGCTCGCGCTCGACATAAGCGTAAAGGCGCTTGAATGCGCGAGTCTGCACGAAAGCGGCGATGATTGTTATCAAACCGAGAATTATGACTAGGGTCATTGCTTCAATTGCTTTAAGGTGTTGCGGAATGCCGGATGCTGAAAACCCTCACATCTTGCCGGGCGATCCTCGGCGCCGCATGAGGAGGACGGCAACAGGGCGACGTAAGTATAGTGGTAGACTTGCCTCTTGTTCCAGATATCCTGTTGAAGATAGATGCTGCGCGAATTGCTTTATCAGGGATTTTTCACGCTCGGCGCCCGGGAGGTGAGGTCCTTCCAGGCGACGGCTGCTCAGCCCTTTGCCGGGCAGGACAGGCTTTTAATCGACATCGTCTCACGCAACAAGGATTCTCTCTACGGAAAAGATCATCGTTTCGCTTCCATCAAAACTTTCTCAGATTTTCAAAGCGCCGTACCGGTCAATGACTATGACTCTTTGAAGCCTTACATCATGCGCTCGTGCGACGGCGAAAAGAACATCTTGACGTGTGAAGATCCTTTTATGTTCGCCACCACTAGCGGGACGACCGGCGATCGCAAATTCATTCCCGTCACCCGTGCTTTCATCCGCGAATTCCGGCGGGCCTCGGTTGTCTCCGGCTACAACCTCTTTCGCCAATTCCCGAGCGTGCGCCAGGGTGTGGCGCTTTCTGTGTTTTCCCCGGCAGAGGAAGGGCGCACCAGAGGAGGAATCCCTTACGGAGCCATCTCCGGGCGCCTCTATCACGAAGAGCCGAAGCTAATCAAGAGGTACATTTCGCCGCTGCCCTACGAGGCCTTCCTGATCAAAGACTACGAAAGCCGGTACTACACAATATTGCGCTCAGCTCTGGCTCTGCCGATTACCGTCATATATACATTGAATCCCAGCACAATACTTATGTTGGGCAGGAAACTGAAGCAGTATGCGCCGCAGCTCATTCGCGACGTGAGGGAAGGAACGATCAATCCGCCCGAGAAGCTGCCTGCTTTTGTGATCGAGGCGCTGAAGCCGTTCTTGAGACCTGATGCCGGAAGAGCTCGCGAGCTCGGAAAGCTTTTCGAATGCGGAAACTTTTCTGCAGCAACCGTCTTTCACAATTTGCAAATGATTTCCTGCTGGACTAAAGCGGCGGCAGCCTTTTATCTCCAGGATTTTGAGGAGCATTTCGGCGCCACGCCCGTAACCGATATCACATATGGTGCAAGCGAAGGGCGGGGCACCGTAACCGTCGGCCCGGGCATGCAAGCACTGGCCGTAAGGTCGCACTTCTTTGAATTCGTGGAAGAGAGCGCCTGGGAAGCGGGAAAGCGGGAGACGCTTCTTTGCACCGACCTGGAAGAAGGAAAGAGCTACTACATTCTTTTCACGACCTCTGCGGGGCTTTACCGCTATCACATAAATGATCTGGTGAAGGTGGTGGGCTGGTACGGGCGGGCGCCCCTGATTGAGTTTCTCCACAAGGGCGGCAACGTCTCCTCTTTTACCGGCGAGAAAATCACCGAATCTCAAACTACCGAGGCCATTAAGGCAGCAATGCGCGAACTGGGAATGCGTGTGCGCTTCTTCACGCTCATTCCCCGATTTCGCCCGGAGCCGCACTACGAATTGCTTGTGGAAATCGACGGCGGCGAGCAAAAACAAGAGCCGAGAGGAATTGCTCAGGCCTTCGATAAGGCGCTGGCAAAGGCCAATATCGAATACGCGGCCAAGCGCGAATCGCAGCGGCTGGCGGAGGTCGAAGTTCGGCTGCTCGAGGACGGCGCTTATGAGCGCATACGCAGAAAGATGGTCGAGAGCGGCGTTCCTGATGCGCAGATAAAGATAAGTCATCTTAATCCCAAGGACGCGGTGCGTGCAGTCATCGAGGAAGAATGCCTGGAGCACGTTGTTCTAAGGTAATTGCCGCCGACCGCCTTTAAGGAGGCGGGGCCGGCGGCCGCTCAATTGTTGATCTTACGTACTTAAAGTTAATACATTCTCTTCTTCCTTAGTAAAAATACGCTCGACTTGTCAGGCGGATCTGAATAACAATCCTCATCAGTCAGTTTGACCCCCTTCACCGTCGCATGAAGCAAATTCCAGCCGCCAGCGCCAGTCAGTCCGCTTTTGCCGTTTCGCAGCCACGGGCGCGTCAGGGCAATGGAAAGCGCGGCCAACATGCCCATTTGTCGCCGCCTCCCTTGACGCCGGAATCAATCGGGCGCGGCGCTGACGCACTGTCTCAGTCATCAGCTTCCACTTCTCCGGTCATGAAGCCGAGCATGGGGCGCTTCTGGACCTGGAGAGCGAGAGGTCTGCCGCCGCTTGCCGGGCACGGCAGAAAGGGTCCGGCTGCCAAAAGGCTCACCGATTGGGAAATCAGTGTCGAGAATTTGGCGCCGCCGCCACTTCAGGAAGGCGGAAAGGCTCAAGACAGCGCGCCTGCTGCCCGGGTGCCTGTCACCGAATATGATACCGAGGATTCCTTTGAGGACAGCGCCTATGTCTGGGAGGAGATAAGGAGAGGCAATGCGCGTGCCAGATGGAGAATAGCCGGGCGCGCCAACCTGCCCATCAGCTGTTTTCGTTTTCTTGCCTGCGATCCGCAAACCGAGGTGCGCGAAGCGATTGGCAAGAATCCAGCCTGTCCTTCCGCACTGCTCGAAGAGCTGGCCACAGACGTCGCCATGCAGGTTCGGCGTGCCGTAGCCAGCAATTTGAGCGCCACGTTTGAGACGCTTTTGCTTCTCTCCTACGACATCGATCCCCTGGTGCGAGTGCGCGTGGCCAGCAATCCGCTCTGCCCAAAAGAGGCATTGGTGGCCCTGGCTCTTGATTCCTGCGTCTTTGTAAGAGAATGCGTTGCTGTTCATGTTGCTTGCGAGAAAGCTACCCTGGATTACCTCTCGCGCGACAAAGATGTGGCTGTTCGCCGGGGTGTGGCCATGAACGTGGCGGCGCCGAAGTCCGCGCTTGCCCGCCTGGGCTTGGACGCGCACACGGGTGTCAAACAGCTGGTGGCAGGCAATACGGCCGCCGATCCTGTCACGCTTCACAGATTGAGCTTCGAGACTGATCTTTATATCAGGCGCAATCTGGCCCTCAACCCCTCTACCACTCCAGAAACGCTCATCAGGCTCGCCAGTGACGAAGATCGTCTGGTGAGGATGTTTGCTCTCTTCAATCCTTCCCGCACTCCCGGGCTGCTCAGCAAATTGGCAAGCGATGAAGATCCTGAGATCAGAGGCCTGGTTGCCCGCTGCGAGGACGCCCCGGCGGAGATTCTCGACAAGCTGGCGTCTGATGTCAGCTCGCGCGTGCGTCTCTGGGTAGCTCGCAACGAAAAGGCGGAGCTCTCGCTCCTCTGCCGTCTGGCAACCGATCGCGATGTATTCGTCAGGCAAGCCGTTGCCGACAACAGTGCTTCCGCTGTCACGGCCGTGCACCGGCGAGCAATCTTCGGCATCCTTGCTCAGGACAAGCAGATATTTGTCAGGCGCAAAACACGCTTGTTGCCGCATCTGCCTGCAAAAACTCTCGCCGCGCTGGCGAGCGATTGCAATCGTTTTGTGCGGCTTGCCGTCGCTCAAGACCCGCGCACGCCCTCAGCGGCTCTTGCCGAATTGGCGCAGGATCAGTCAGTCGACGTCCGGCTCCGGGTGGCCGCCAATCAGGCCGCGCCGCCCAGATCGCTCTCGGCGCTTGCTCTTGACGCCGATGCCAGGGTGAGGGCGCAGGTAGCTCGCAATTCCTTTGCGCCCATGTCGGCGCTGGTGCGTCTGGCGGCCGATCCTGATCCATTTATCAGGACTCTCACCGCGGCAAGGTCCTGCCTGCCCGACGACGTGATGGAACGCCTTTGCTTTGATCACGACCCATGGGTGCGCAAGGCGGCAATCAACGAGCTGGAGCGTCGGCGATAGCCCCGCTGCTTTTCCAGTCGCGCCCCTGTTCTGCGGCACAAACTGCCATTTGCTTTATCGCCGCGGCGAATCTTTCTTTCTATTCAAGACCGAGAACATTCTTGATGCCGTAGGCAATCATATTCGGGTTTGCTTTCAGGCGGCGGCGGCAGTACGGACCGGAGACTTTGTCGCGGCCGTAGGGCAGATACATGCGCACGATAACGCCGGATTTCGCCAGCTCCAGGGCATGTTTGGCTTCAGTCCCATCGAGGGTGCGGGCAATTTCACTGAAGTAGCTGCCGTCAGTAAGCGTCTTTTGCATCTTCGAACGCGGCACCCCGAGGAGAAACTGGGTTTCCCATCTCGATGCGGGAAGCTTTTGCGGCAAAACGACATAACGCACAAAGTGCTCGATGCATTGCGTGTCATGACTGGCAATTTCAACGTAGACGCCATTCTGGGCCAGCTCGCCGGCGTATTTGACCAAGAGATCTTTCATGATTGGCTTTTGTGTTTCGGCAATGCTTTCTGGTTCTTGATAAATGCCAATCACCATGCGCACACGCATGCCTTCCCCAAAGCGCTTGATGTCTTTTTCCGTGCGGAACAGTCGTGATTGCAAAACCGTGCCGAGATTCGTATAGCCGGCCTTGAAAAGAGCAAAATAAGTTTCCAGATGAAAGTTGGTCCAGCGATGATCTTCGGCCTCGAGCGTCATCTCGATGCCGCGGCGCTGGGCATGATCCACCACTTTCATGATGCGATCGAAAGCCTCGTCGAGTGCGCGCTCACTGGCTTGCCCGGGCGCCGGAGCCTGGGTGCTGAACATGGACGGCTTCATTGATATGGTCATGCGCCGGCGCGGCTCGTCTGTCGCAATTTGATGGCCTGCTACTTCGTCGATGAGGCTTATGTACGCATTGACGTAATACTGGCAATCTTCCACCGTGGCAGCGTCTTCGCCGAGAATGTCCAGAGTGCCTGCAAATTTGTTTTCCGCAAAGAGCTTGTGAGCGCGGGCAATCGCTTCAGCTGAGCTCTTGCCTGCCAGATAGGGCTTGGCCAGGAAAAGAACCAGCTTCAGCGGGATAGAATCGATAATTGATTTCCGGGCGCCCGGACTCGTGGTGACCTGGGTGGAGTCCATTTTGACTGTTGGTTGACGGTCCTTTACAGGCAATTGTACTGTCATAAATTCGCCTATTTGCTCCTGTCGT
>DATNRC010000335.1:0-4616 GCA_036703705.1 Candidatus Obscuribacterales bacterium | reverse complement strand
TTCGGCGCTGCGTCTTTGCCCGGCGCCGCGTCTTTGTTCGGCGCTGCGTCTTTGCCCGGCGCCGCGTCTTTGTTCGGCGCCGCGTCTTTACTCGACGCCGCGTCTTTAGTCGGCACCGCGTCTTTACTCGACGCCGCGTCTTTAGTCGGCGCCGCGTCTTTAGTAGGCGCTTCCTCGTTTTTCGCCGTTATTTGTTCCGCCGGCGAAACGTCGCTGCTTGCTCCAGCTGCCTCTTGGTCGGTGCCGGATATCTCCTTGATTTTTACTTTCTTCTCGTTTTCTGAGAATTTTGTTGCCTGCTGTTTGGGAGACCTGGCTGCATGAACAGGCTCCCTTTCTTGCTTTGCGCGAGCGGGCTCAGGAGCTCGCGAGCGTTGAGTTTCAGTTTGTGACTTATCGCCGTTGCCGATCTCTACAGCGGTTGACGTCCTGAAATCGGCTTCTAGCCTCATAAGTTCGTCTAACAATTCTTTGGCCGAAAAATATCGCGATTGAGGATCTTTCTGCAGGCACTTGAAGATCAAATCCTCGATTGGCGTTGGAACGGACGGCGGTGATTGCAGTTCGGCAAATCTCTTGGGCATCTCTTCAGCATGCTTTTTTAACGTCGAAAGGACAGTTTCTCCCCTCAAAGGTGGGATGCCCGCAAGGCATTCGTACATGACACAGCCCAGACTGTAAATATCCGTCCGGGCATTGACGGCCGCGGCCTCGCACTGCTCGGGACTCATATAGAGCGGACTTCCGAAAATCAAGCCGGTGCTGGTAAGCTTCTGTACTGCCTGACCGCTCTGATCGAGCACCTTGGCGATGCCGAAGTCTACCAGTTTGACTGTATCGCGGCCGTCTTCGCCTGGTGTAAGCATCAAATTACTCGGCTTGATGTCACGGTGGACCAGATTCTTGTTGTGTGCGAATGCCAGTCCCCTGGCGGCTTGGGTAAAAATGTCGAAGAACTCCTCAAGATTAAGCCGCGTCTTTTTCTCAAGAACATCGTCGAGGCTCTGTCCATCAAGCAATTCCATGACGAAATAAGGGTGTCCCTTTTCGGTGAATCCGGCGTCGTGGACGGTGACTAAATTTGGGTGGTTGAGAGCTGCTTGTGTTCTGGCTTCTTGCAGAAAACGCTTTTGTGCCGTCTCATCTGAAAGGTGTTGAGAAAGCAATACTTTGACGGCGACCATTCGATTGATTACCCTCTGCTGCGCCTTGTAAACAGCGCCCATCCCTCCCCGTCCCAGCACGGAGAGAATCTCGTAAGTTTCTTTCAAGCACGTTCCAACGAGACCTTCAGGATCTTGTCTCCCCGAGTCTTCTTGTGTTTGAGCGATTTTAACCGTGTTGTCGTCCACGATTTTCTTCCCCAGGTGCCGTGATTGCCGCCAATTAGCTTCCATCACTGGAAGTCCGATTATGGTCACGGTGTGAAGAACCGGTACTTGCCATTTTTCAACGAATGGCAGCTAGCCTGAGTAATTCTACTTGAAATCAATATCCAGTGGACCAGTTGTGAAGTCAGTCACAGGTCGCAGTCACGGCTTGATCCCGGTTGTCACGCATCTGCATTTTTGTCGACATGCCGGCGAATCGAAGTTGCATTTCCCCACGCATCTACATTTTTGTCGACATGCGGCGAATCGAAGTCATATCTCCCTCGATATGTTTTAAAGACATAAAAAGAGTGCTTCCACGGCGTCGCGCGGGGCAAAATATGTTCCAGGAACATAATTTTTCAGCAAAATTATGTTCCTGAGACATAAATCAGCCGGATTGCCGTCGGCAAAAGTTTTCCGCCCCTACACCGTTCTGTGCAACGGCAAGCCCAGCTTCAGAGATTCTTTCTCCGTCGCAGTTTTGTCGTGTCGCAGTTTTATCGTGTCGTGTCGTGGCGCGGTTTTGTCGTGTCGCGGTTTTGTCATGTCGCAGTCGTGTCGCGCAACTAGGAGAGGAGCGTGCTGAGTTTGTTGGGCTCTTTCTCGTCTTCTTCCGAAGGCTCGAGTGAGTAGCCGGAAAGCCAACCATCGGTTGATGTTATGGCACCGCGAAGAGTCTCGGGGCTCGCCTCGTTGAGAGCAATCTCCTTGTACATGGCAAGAAGCTGCAGCGTCGTCATCAGGCAGAAGCCCTTCTTGGCAGCGTATTCGGACAGCTCTCCATCAAGCTCCGACTTCGTGATCTTGAGCGGCGGTTTTTCACCGGTTTGCGCAACAATGAGGATGCCCTTGGGTTCTGCGGCTTGTTCGATCCAGTAGCGGGTCTGAGCGACCGAAAGCTGTCCGAGATGGCTTCTTTCCGGCATTCCATTGGTCCAGATGATTCTGCAGATAGAGACTTTGTCGTCTGACTCAAGCCTGAGCTCTTGCTTGTCGTCGGAGACGATTTTTACTCGCCAGCCCAACCGTGCAAGCACTTTTCCGCACGCCTCGACCAGGTCCTCGCCAGTCGCCGTCAACAGGGTATTGCGCAAGCTTCGCGTTGCCGCAATCCTGTTTTCAACTTCCTTGATCTTTTGCTGGGCTGCCCTAACCTGTTCGTTCAGATTGTCCAGCTCTTTGTTGAGCGTGTTCAACTCTGATGCGAAATACTTGGCGCACCAATCGGGGACTTTCGTCGATGTCGATTCTTGCGTAATGCTCATTCCGCTTGTAGCTCCGTTGCTGGTTATATCTTCCGTGTCTGAATCGGTGGCTTCCCTGGCCGCATCCAGTCTTTCCTGGTCGACTTTTGATTCCCCCGCTCCCCTCTCTTTTGGTGGCTCGAATTCGCCGCTTATCACCTCGGAAAGATCCTTGTCTTTCTCGGGCGAGCTGTCATTCTTGCCTTCCGTCTTTGCCGCCTCCCCCATTACGCCGGCCAGCTTATCCAACGTGCTCTGTGACGTCCCATCGCCCGCTGGTTCAGCGCGACGTTTTGAGTCGCCCTCATCGCCGGCTGGTTCTGACCCCTCTTTATCCCTTCCGGATATTTTATCCTCTGCTGAGGATTGTTTACCCGCTCGATGCTTTTCTTCCTCTTCTTCAGGCAACAGCTCGTCGAGAAGCGATTTCGTCATCTCCCGCTCCTCGCTTTCTGAAATAGGCTCTTTGGCGGTGGATTCTGACTCCTTATCCTTGCCCCTGTCACCCTTTGGAGGCAAGCTCTCTTTCTCCCCTTCCTTGTCGCCCTCTTTGGATTTTACGGACTCGCCGTCATCGCCCGCCTTTGAAGATTTCTCCTTGTCTTCTGTGCTCGCCGACTCCCTGGAGGATGAAGGCTCAGACTCTTCCGTTTCAGATTTGTCTTTCGCCCTGGCGCTGGTTGAGGCGCTTTCAGCATCTTCGTCTTGCGAGCTCTTCTTGAGCTTCTCTTCTTCATCCTTGTCCTTGGGCGGCTCCTGCTCCTCCTTTTCTTGCTTGCTCTCTTCCTCGGACTTTTCAGCCTCGCCTTCCCTTTCCGGCTTCTCAGTTTTCTCTTTTGAGTCCGTCGGCGCTGACGATTGCTGCTCCTCACCTTCTTTCATCGCTTCCTGCTCGAGGGCTTGAAGAAGCATGGATGCGGTGATTTGAGTTGATTCACCCTCATCTTTGTCGGCTTTCTGCGGCGGCTCGACTCCTGCCGGTGGCAATCGGGTCGCAGTATCGTTGGCATCAGGCTGCTTCGCCGCTGCCTTCATGGCTTGCTCAAGGGCAGGCATTGCATCGAGATCCACTTCCGATGTCGCGGCTTTTGCCTGGTTCTTCAAAGCTTCAACTTCGGATGGCTTGAGATCGTCCTGTTTGATGGCTTCAACATCCACTGGCGCAAATTGCTCTTGCGAGGAGCCCGCCGATGTACTCTCAATGACAAACCAGAATAGCGAGACGCCAACCTTGAGAACGTCGCCGTCATTGATGGCGACGGGACCGGTAATCTGATTACCATTGAGAAAAGTTCCGTGCCTGCTCTTGCTGTCCTGCACGAAATACTGGTCGTCTTCTTTAGTAATGACGAAGTGAAATCGTGAAATCGATTGATCGCCGCTGATGACAATATCGTTTAAGTCGTCGCGACCGACTTTGCAGCGGGGCGTGGTAATTGGAATCTTGCGGTTGGAAACCAGATCCACAAGAAAGGCAGTAGCGTTGTTAGCAGATGTGTCGTTGGTTTGCACGTGAAGCTTATCCGGACCTAGTACTTCGCTCAGCTTAACGTCTCCCATAGTGCAGTAGGGACATACTTCTTCGGTGTACTCGCGTTTGCATTTCGCACATTTTGTCGCCATATATATCTTCCCGATCGGGCTCGGAGCCCTAAAATCACGTTTTTGAGCCGATGCAATGAGGGAACACCACCTCGGGCCCTCATTAAATGTGCCACGACCTAAGGAATATAAACCTTAGCAGAGCACCTTTTGATTTATAAGAGCTGTAACCGGGTTTTCAAGGGCGGGGTGGCCTATTATTCACAACAATGAGTGAGCACTCCGATACGGATTTCTCTGTCACCCAAGGCATAGCGCTAACCTAAGTTACATCCTGACAGGTCCGAACAAGTTAAATTTCGGTCGGGAATCGGATTTGTAGTGCTGCAAAACCGCAAATTTTCGTATGGAGCAGCTTTGATTCGTCGATGTAGTGACTCAAATTTGCTGCCAAGAT
>DATNRC010000334.1:0-10631 GCA_036703705.1 Candidatus Obscuribacterales bacterium | reverse complement strand
TCGACCGACAGACTGCCGCCGTTGCCGGCGCGCACGCGCAGACCCTGGCTATCCTGAAAATCACGGCGATCGCCAGCCTCAAGATAGCCGGTGAAAAGTGAATCGCCGGTGGCAACAGACTTCACTTCCACCCATACGTGCTGGCTTGCTATGAGAGTTATTCGGCTGTCAGTCGGCTGATCGGGAGCAGCCGGGGCAGCCGTTGAAGCTTGAGGGGTGGCTCCGGTCGGCCCCACATTATTGAACCTATTGGGCTGATCGCGCAGCGAGAGAATCGGAGACGTATCTTGGGAGATATTTTGATTGGAGTTGTACCAGAACAAAAACGTGATGAGACCCAGAATAGCGATGATCCAGAAAACGGAAACGCCCATTGTTTTGAAGAATCCGGGACCATGTTGCTCTATGCGCACTCCTCGTGAATGCGGCACTGTGACCATGATTGGCTGATCCATCATGCTCCGCTGCGGCTTTGCGTGACGGCCGTTGCCGTTTGCTCCATCCACAAACGATCTGTATTCATCTGACAATGCCTGACCATTCAAGCCCACACATTCTGCATATCGGCGAATGAAACCAGAAACATAGACCGGCTCCGGCAGATCGTCGGCGATGCCGTTATCTATTGATTGCAGATGATTGATGGGAATTTTTGTTCGCTGGTAAATATCGGCCAAAGAAAGCCCTTGACTTTCTCGAGCTGCTTTTAACTTCTGACCGATCTGATCCAGTGCCATGAATGTAGAAGAACTCACTTGCTTGCGGATTACTTTAAAAGCTGCCCCACCTCTTGGGCCTTCAAGTGTCGCCACTCTCCAGGCTCCTTCAGCCTCAATTGTAACGCACCAATGCCTACTCTGACCAAACGTGTGACGTGATATCCGAGCTTGGCGCACATGCGGCGAATCTGTCGATTCTTACCTTCTTTGATGACGATCTCGAAAGTGCTGTGTTCCTCGCCCTTCTTAATGGCTCGAACTTGGGCGGGTTGTGTCATGCCCTCTGACAACCTGACGCCCTTAGCTAATTCCAAAAGGGCCCGTTCGCTGATTTTTCCCTGAACGGTGACCCTGTATATCTTGGATACGTGCCGAGAGGGATGGGCCAGGGCATGGGCGAGCTCTCCGTCGTTAGTCAAGATGAGCATGCCCTCGGAATCCCGATCGAGCCGGCCCACAGGCTTTAAGTGGCGCATTGCCGGAGGCAGGAGATCAAGAACACTCTTCCTTCCTCTTTCATCGGAGCAGGTTGTAATAACGCCTTTAGGTTTATACAGGACTATATATTCATGTTTCTTCTGAAACAGCGGCTTTCCGTCGATGAGCAATTTGTCTTTGCGAGGATCCACGTTACAAGAGAAGTCAGTGACTGGCTGGCCATTGACCGTGACGCGCCCTTCTGAAATTAGAACGTCCGCCTCTCGCCGCGAGCAAATGCCCGTTGAGGCTATTGCTCTGTTAAGACGCATGCGGTTGCTCTTGTCTTCGTGCATCTCTCAGCTGTCAGTGTGCACCATATGCAGTGGCACAACGTCGGGCATCATTAGTCGGTATTGTCGTTTACGTTGCCGAATCCTGCCAGGGGCAGACTCTGTGCGTGAATTTGCTGCCCATTGCGATTGCGGGCAAAAGCCTTGATTCCAGAAAGCTGCTCACATGCAAAAGCTGATCCTGGAAGGGTGGTCATAGGCAACAGATTGGTCCCATGCACAAGGCTCCGGGCCAGCATCTTAGCTTGCATCACGGTGGTCATAGGCAAAAGATTGGTCCCATGCACGAGGTGGTGGAGTAAAACTGCCTTATCGACAGTTACGATTTCCCGGCAATCGACTGGCCCGTTTTCACTGCGGCCCGGCAAGAAACGCAAGTACGAACCCTGCTGGCGACAGTGCTTGAGCGTGAAAGGAGTGGCCTGACTGCGTGCTCGAATTAACCGGAGGTTGCCGATTCGACGTCATCCACGAGCACTTGCGTGCTCTTGCCAGCCATTTCCTGAAATTTATGCGAAAGCTGTTCTTTCGTGCCCGCGACTGTTTCTCTGGCGGTCTTCAAGACCTCTTCGCTTTTGTGCTGGAAATCCGTTAACGCTTGCTGAGTTTTCTTCTGCACGTCTACCAGTTGATCGCTCGCCTGTTTGTATAGGTCTTCACCGCCGTCGGCGATTTGCTTTCTCAGCTCAGCTCCAGACTTCGGCGCAGCAAGCATACCGAAAAGAAATCCAAGTATGCCTCCCACTAGGAGTCCTTCAAAAAATCTACCGCTTGAGTCCGACATTTTCTTCTCCTCGGTCCATTGTTAAGTGTTTAGCGTCAGAGCCGGAACGCTCTTTGCTCTTGCCTTCCTGTCCCGGCGATTCGTTTCCCTTTCCGTGTGTGGAAAGATACGCTTTCACGCCAGCCAAAAATCCTGTTCCCCATACGCTTGATTCTTTTCGGGCCGAATCAGCAACTTTTGTTATGTTGCCGGTAACGTCCTCCACCTTTGTACCCACCTCGGCAACGCTATGTTGCGCTGCGCTTTGAAGTTTTATCACCCCGCCGGCAAGACGATTGACTTCCCTGATGGTGGGCGCCAGCTCGGTGTCCAGCGTCGAAGCCAGCTTCTCATAAGCCGTGAGTGTCCTATTGACCTGCGGAATGAGCTGGCTTGCCGCCATTGCTAGTCCTACCAAGGCAAGACTCAACAAAACGAGCGAGCCGATGACGAGATAATCAAGAGCTTGAGTCAAAGAGTCCAATTGCTGCGCCTCTTCTATGGAGCTGTGTGTGAGCCGGGATTCCCTTTACCTGTGCTGGAACGGCAGCACAGTCGAGCCTCCCATTTCAAGCTCTTCTCGCTTCTTCGCGGCTGCCAGTTTGCCGGCTGCCACTGCCCGCTTCAGCCGAAGAGTTTGATCTTCGATCAGCACCTGGCAATAATTGAGCGCCGACGCATAAAGGTCGATTGAATCATCGACGAGCTCGCCCACCTTCTCCGGGAAATTGTTAGCCGTGTTCTTGATAACGCCTCTAACCTCGCTGCCGGATTTCGGTGCGGTCAACAGCGCGAGAGCGGCACCGCCGACGGCTCCGACCACGAGACCCAATAGCCAGGAAGCGGTTCCGGATCCGCCGGACCTTTCACCATTGGCGTGTTTAGTCATTGATACTCTCCAAATTCAAACTGTCAGTTGTTACAGGGCAAAGGTGCCTGGTTGACCAGGAACGGGTGTACAAGAATTGAACATCACCCATCGCGCAATGCATTCATATGGGAGTATAGCACCCATTTGCGCGAGCAATAGTCAAGCTTTGCGGATTTTGGCAGCTGATTTCAAGGTGGCGGCCGTTGATGAGCCCCTGATGCCAAGCCGCATGCCTAGGATGTCTCAGGGTTCTGTCAGAAAAAGCTCGAAATTTCTGACAGAAGCTCGACTGTCAGAACAGACCATGAAATTCTGACTGCACAGCTGTCAGAAAAACCTTGAAATATCTGACACCTTGCCGACGGTTATCGGGCGGGAGCCTTTTCCAGTAAAGCCAGGCGCTGAGCCAGCATGTCGCAAAGATGTTCGGCGATGGCACGTTTGGGCATGCGGGGCAGATTTTCACGGTTGCCATCAGCCGTCAATATCACCACAGCATTGTCGTCGCTGCCGAATCCGATATCGGGCACTGTAATATCGTTGCCGACGATCACATCGAGGTTCTTTCGCTGCAGCTTTTGCGCTGCATTGGTCAGAAGCTCCTCTGATTCGGCTGCAAAGCCAATGATAATCTGATCGTCTCGCTTCACCCTCCCCAGAAGGTCCAGAATATCCGGGTTTTTAGTGAGTTCAAGCGAAAAATCCTCTTTGATTGTCTTTTTTATCTTGTGCGAAGCGAACGCCAGCGGGCGGAAGTCCGCGACTGCCGCCGTCATGACAAGGGCGTCACAATTGTCGAATTCGCCCTCTACCACCTCCTGCATTTCCAGGGCGGTCTCGACGATGATTACCGGGTAGGCTCTGTCGACCTCGACCGTTGAGATGAGCGTTACTTCTGCACCTCTGGCGTAAGCTGCGTCAGCCATGGCAATGCCCATTTTGCCCGACGAGCGGTTGCCTATGAAACGCACAGGGTCAATCGGTTCTCTGGTGCCGCCTGCAGTGACGAGTATTCGTTTGCCGTCCAAGGTGCGGTGAGCCAGGAGCTTGGCAGCAATGGCAGCAACGATTGTTTCTACCGAAGCCATTTTGCCCTGCCCGATGTCCCCGCAAGCCACTTCACCAAACTCAGGAGGAATGATGTCATAGCGGTATCTGTTCTGCAAAATGGCGAGATTATTTTGTGTCGCCGGGTGCGACAGCATCTTGGGATTCATTGCTGGTGCGACGGTTACTTTGGCTTCACTGGCGAGAATGAGCGTGGTTAAGAGTTCATCACAAATGCCGGCAGCCATCTTGGCGATTATGTCCGCTGTTGCAGGGGCCACGAGGATAAGGTCAGCTTTTTGTGCCAGGCTGATATGTTCAGGACGCCAATCGGCCTGGGATACGAATTGCTCGCAGTATGCAGGGTTGCGAGTGATCGTTTGCAGGCTGAGGGGGGTGATGAATTCGCGAGCATTGGGAGTGAGCACCGCGTGCACGTCAGCACCGGCACGCCTAAGCATAGACGCTATGTCGCAGGCCTTATAAGCGGCAATACCGCCTGAAATACCCAGCAAAATCGTCTTGTTGTGCAGAGGGTTTAGCTCTTCGAAATTGTTCTGCTTCTTACTTCGTCTCATACCTGGCCCGCCCTCGGCTCATCACCCATCACTGTATTATTATGTGGCTATCGCTTAAACTTAGCTAGCCGCTTGATTTCTGTGCCGGTCGTTTTCGCGCTCATTTTCTGATTTCCTAATAAACTCCTCCCCAGTGGCTCTTATGGATCGGTAATTAGGACGAAAAATCGCAATCCCGAGTTCAAAACACATCAACGCACGCAGGTATATAAATGGGTAAGTATTACGTCACGACCGCCATAGACTATGTAAATGCGTCGCCGCATATTGGACACGCCTACGAGAAAATAGCCGCCGACATCCTGGCCAGGTTTCATCGTTTGCGTGGAGACGATGTCTTTTTCCTTACTGGTGTTGATGAGCACGGCTCAAAGGTGGAAAAATCGGCGATCGCGGCCGGCAAGACCCCGCAAGAATTTACCGACGAGATGTCGGCGCGGTTTCAGAGCGCCTGGCGCAAATTGAACGTTGGCTTTGACAGATTCATTCGTACCACCGAAGACGAGCACAAGGCCGTAGTTCAGGAAATGTTTCGCCGTCTCGTGAAAAAAGAGGATATATACAAGTCATCGTATGCCGGACTCTATTGTGAAGGATGTGAAGACTTCGTCCGTGAGCGCGATCTCGATGATGCGGGTAATTGCCCCAACCACAAAAAACCACCGAAACCGGTCAGCGAAGAGAATTACTTTTTCCGCCTGAGCAAGTACAAGGCTCCGATTAAGGAATGGCTGGAAAAAAATCCTGAAGTCGTCCAGCCGGATGGAAGGCGCAAAGAGGTTTTGAACCAGTTGGATGATCCAGAGGTCACCGACTTCAGCGTTTCGCGCAGCCGTTCGTCCCTGAAGTGGGGCATCCCGGTGCCTGACGATCCCGATCAGGTGATATATGTCTGGATTGATGCTTTGACCAACTACTTGACCGGCGGCGGCGGATTCGACACTGCTTCTGACAAAAAACGCTATTGGCCTGCCAGTCTCCACCTGATTGGCAAGGACATCATTAAGTTCCACGCCATCTATTGGCCTGCAATGCTGATGGCCGCAGGACTTCCCTTGCCGGAGAAGATTTACGCTCACGGATTCATTACCGTCGAAGGGCAGAAAATCAGTAAGACATTAGGTAATGTCATCGATCCCAATGTGCTGGTGGATGAGTTTGGCGCCGACGCGGTCAGATTTTTCCTCTTTGCGGGAACGCCATTCGATCAGGATGGCGATTTTTCCCGCGATGAATTGAAACGTCGCTGCAATGCAGATTTAGCGAACAATTTGGGGAATCTTCTTAACCGAACGCTGAATCTGGTTGAGAAAAACTGCGGAGGCAAGGTGCCTCAATCTAACCCTGATCACATATTGCGCGTGCAAGCAAATGCGATTCATGTCGCGGTCGGCAAGCACATTGAGAACTTTGAATTTGCCAAGGCTATTGAGGCTATATTCGCGCTTGTCGATCAGGCGAACAAGTACATGAATGATGAAGCGCCATGGAATCTCTTTAGAGATGCCAGAAAGAAAGAAGCGGAAGGCGATCTGGCGAAGGCAAAGGAGTATCAGTCCCAAGGTGAGAGCGTTCTATATGGCGCGCTGGAGGTTTTGCGCCGTGCAGCCATGAACATCTATCCCTTTACTCCCGAGCTGGCCGCCAAAATCTGGTATCAGCTCGGTTATGACGACGACATCGGTCTCATCGGTGATACTGCCAAGGAAGATGGTTATTTCGATGTCATTCCCCCTGGCCAGACCGTTCGCAATCAGGGTCCGATCTTCCGGCGTTTTGAGGACGATACCGACCCAAAGGCTGAACCAGTGAAAGCTACCGGTCGGAAAAAGTGAAAAAGCCGGTAAGGCTTGTGGCGTTTTCGTTGGGGGGTGTTTTGTCAGAAAAATCGCAAAATTTCTGACAGAGGCCCCCCTTCCGTTTGCGGCACAGTCACGCCACCCCAAAAATAAAAGGACTGACAAGGAAAGGCTTGCTGGTTTGTGGGACACTCATGTCAGTAACATATGAGATGATCGGTCATGAAAGGGTCCGTTACCAAAGATTCACCAGCCACGATTCCCTCAGGCGGAAAAGGATTGTTATTGGAATCATCAGACGCAAAAACTCAAGCTCAAGTGGCGGTCGATGGTGCTGAGCGTTTGCGCGCAACGATCAAGCTTATTCGTCCCAAGCAATGGACAAAGAATTTGATCGCTTTTGCTCCGGCGCTGTTTTCCACTCGCATTCACGAAATGCCAGTAATTGTCGATGTTTCCTTATGCGTCGTAGCGTTCTGTCTTGTTTCGAGCGCTGTTTATATCGTTAATGATGTGCTAGACGCCAAAAGTGATCGCCTGCACCCTAGGAAACAAAATCGTCCTATAGCTTCGGGACGGATTGGCATACCATTTGCAGTGATGCTGGCAGCAATGTTTGCCGCCAGTGGCTTAGCATTGGCATTTGCCGTGAGACCGACTCTTGCCTTGCTAATCCTCGGCTATTTCGGATTGATGATGTTGTATGGAACAGCGCTTAAACATATGGTTCTGCTGGATGTCTTCGCAATTGCCGCCGGTTTTGTTCTGCGCGCCGTCGGTGGTGCCGTGGCTGCTGGTGTTCCTTCGTCCGGTTGGTTCCTTGCTTGCACATCGTTCGGAGCGCTCTTCCTTGGTTTGGAAAAACGACGGCAGGAACTGGCCCTTCTCAAAGACGACGCCAGCTCGCATCGTAAAACCCTGATGACGTATTCGTATGCCTTGCTCGATCGAATGGAAGCGATCATAATTCCGAGCTTGCTCACATGTTATGCCTTCTACAGCTTTCAGTCCTACCACGGGCAATGGATGATGCTTACACTTCCTTTCGTCCTCTACGGTGTCATGCGTTATCAAATCCTCTCGGTCGATGGCGGTACGACCGGCTCGCCGGAAGAAGTGCTGTTTAGGGATCGCCCAATTCAAATAACGATTCTCTTGTGGCTTCTTGTGTGTGCCGGTGTGGTGTATGACGTGATTCCGCATGCGTTTGCGTGGATGGTGTCATCCGTTGACGCGCTCCGAGTCCGTTGACGCGCCTCTGCGTTCTGTCTGAAACTCGCGATCGAATTGCCGGATTGAGCGGCCAAGCATCGAATCTAACGTGACTCGAGCCTCGCCAATTCGGGTCTACATGGCGAAAAAGCGAGGGTCCGGTACATAATACCTGGGCTGTCGCCATTGATTCATCTGCCAGTTGTTGCAAAAGCGCGGATCGTAGGCAAATGGATCGTTCCAGTATTGATACTGCATCATCCATGGATCGTTGAACCAGGGCTGGTTCCAGTTTCCCGGCATCTGCATTCCAGGTCTGAAATACTGTCCGCTTTGCCACATCTGCTCCATGATTGCCTGGCGCGGATCAAAGCGAATGAATCTGTCACCGCCGTAGAAAACCCCCGGCTGCCAATTGCCGTTGCGCATGACTTCTTCCATCACCGCCGCGCGCGGGTTGAAATTGAACAAACGTCCGTTGTTGTAATAGTTCTGATAGTGATGGGCGCGGTCAAATCCGGTGTAAATACCAGGATCGATGTCCCAGCCTGAAACAGGCGGATAGTAGACCATTCCCGGATCGCCGTGCCACTCGTGGCCGGGACGGGCAAATATGCCGGGATCGATGTTGTAGTTCGGTGCCGAAAAGCCGTTATCAAAAGTCATACGCATGTACTGCGTTGCGCTGCCTGGAGAGTAAGTGGTGGATCGATAAATCTGGACCGGCATTGGCATTACGTCATAATTCATGCCCACGTTGTGGTTGGCACGATACATCTGGTCGTCGCCGTTGCCAGGCGGAGCAAAAACGTCCCATTGCGGCGCTTCGCCCGACAAATTGGGCGTCTCTTCCAGATATCTCGGAACGTCGTTGAACTCGTTCGACATCGGTGTCGCTCTCTTTAGTATGGATTTTTTCCAGGGTAGTTGAGGTCGAATATAGAATAATTGAGTCTTTCCGACCCCCCGGTTTCCACCATGATTTTCGTATTTCCCGCAGAGAATCAATAGTTGGGGGTATCATGGAACAGGAGCGAGTTTTCGCATGGGACACGACCTGGACTTACCAGACAAGGAATACGAAATCAGCTATCGGACGACCGCTCATTGGTTTGTCCCGGTTGCTACCGCAACGACGGTGGCGATAGGCGCATTTGCTATTTTCGGTGCCGCACCCTACCTGATTCCCGGGCTCCCGGTCGTAAGAGGGGCCCTGTATTCGTCGCAACTGGTGCTGGAAACGTTCATTCGCTGTATAGTGCTTCTATTGCTCGGCTTTCTCACTTTTTTGATTAGCGAAATTGCTCGCCACGACAGGCTGGTTATTTCGCGAGACGGTATCTCCTTTCCCCTTATGCTTGCTCCCGATCTGCTCTTCCGAAGAAAGAGATCCTGGGATGACATCGGCAATATCCTTCTTGGCGCCATGCTGCTGGAGGATAGGAAGGGCACGTATGAGTACGAACTCGAAGAGTCCAAAGACAAAAAGAAGCTGTTCATTTACTTTAAATCAGGCGGACATGCCTGTCTCGACCTCGCGAAGATGCCGAAGAAAAGCGTGGAGAAGCTGTTTGTCGCCATTGAGTCGTGGTGCCTGTCAGGCAGCCGCAGTCCCCTCAACAGAGATGAGCCGAAAGCCAAGGACGGAAGCAGGCCCGCGACTGAAGTTTTGACATACACGCAATTGTGGGAAGAACAGCTGGAATCGCATTTTTCCGCCACCAACTTCGTGCCTTTGGAAAAAGGGTCTACTTTGTCTTCAAACCGACTGACAGTCCTCATGCAGCTGGCCTCTGGCGGCTTGTCCGCCTGCTACCTGGCGGAGCAGAGCGATAAACAATTGGTAGTTGTGAAAGAAGCGGTGTTGCCACCAACCTTATCGGAGGCGGCGCGCGAAAAGGCGCGTGCGCTCTTCGCTCGCGAAGCAAAGTTGCTCTCTCGGCTCAGTCATCCGCAAATCGCCAAAGTCCTAGATCACTTTACAGAAAATGGCCGCGACTATCTGATTTTGCAGTTCGTGCCCGGGCATACACTGCGCCAGATTGTGACGAAACAGGGACCGCAGGCGGAGGAGCGAACGCTTGCATTAGCAAAGCAGCTGGCCAACATTCTGGATTTTCTGCATACCCAGGAGCCCCCTATCATACACCGGGACATTACACCCGATAATTTGGTTCTGCGCGATGATGAGCAGCTTGTGGTGATAGACTTCGGCGCGGCCAATGAGTTCGTCGGCACGGCCACAGGAACGCTCATTGGCAAGCAAGCTTACATCGCGCCCGAGCAATTCCGCGGCAAGGCCCAGCCTGCAAGCGACATATACGCAGCGGGGGGTACACTCCATTATGTGCTCACGGGCAAGGATCCCACACCACTTTCGGTGTCACGCCCATCCGCTGTTCGCAGCGACCTTTCCGCGGGTATCGACGAATTCATTGCAAAATTGACCGCTGTGGACGTGACTGAAAGAGTCGGATCGGCCGCCGAAATGTATGAGTGTTGTGAGGCGGTTGAGCAAGCAGATCACGGGCAGGGTCGTGATCTTTCCGCTTGCGCGAAGGCTGATTGATGGAAAGACCGAATAAGGAATCGCTGGCTCACCGGTACTTCTTTACCAAAGGAAGCCGGGCCTCGGACGAATATGATCAATACTGGATCCGCTACAGGCCCATGCGGGCGCTGCGCAAACGATACGGGCATTGGTCGCGCTTCGAGCCAGTTGTGAGAATCGTCCTCGCCCTTGCACTGGTTGCCCTCGTCTTCGTGTACGGGCAGGTAAATCTGTGGCTCGTGTTGCTTGCCTTTTTTGCTATTGCATTTGCTGCAAGAGCACATTACTTGCTGTTTCCCACTCATGTCGCCCTCACAGAGG
>DATNRC010000333.1:0-5376 GCA_036703705.1 Candidatus Obscuribacterales bacterium | reverse complement strand
AAGAGGCGGTGGTGGCAGCTCGAGCAGCGCCAGTGTTCCTTGTGCCGAGTGCGGCGCGATGGCTGTGGTTCCATTTCGGCCGACCGGGCACAAGCCTGTTTATTGCAGCGTCTGCTTCGGTGTGCGCAAACGCCAGGCGACAACATCGTAGCTTTAGCCAAGGTAAGCAAAGACACTTTCTCCGTCTATAGTAGAGGTAACGGCAATACGCACAGTCATAGATCATTGCTTTCAATTCACAGCAAGAAAAAACTTTTTCAAGATCAACACAATGGAAGGGTGCATAATTTCGCCAGCTGAATATTGAGTTTTGTCGCCAGAATCACGCCTTAATTACGGCGACAACGGAAGCCCTCGGTATATACCGAGGGCTTCTTATTTAGTCTCATCTGCTGCCGAGGTAGATGTGACTAAGACCTTACGCTCGAGCATCGACCAGCTCAGGCGAGCTGGCGAATGCGAGAAGGGAGCGCTCAAATCTTGAAGAATGGAGTCTCCACAACCGTGTCCAGCCAGATTACCTGGATTTGGTATTGTCCCGGACCAACTTGCACGCTCGGTGCCACAACCGATCCATCTTCATTTGTCTTGCGCGAGAAAACGATACCCCGCTCAGCTTCAGTGATTCGCACTTCAACATTGGGCAGAGCATTGTGCATTGAGTCTTTCGCTTGCAGCAAGACGCGGAGTTGATCCTTGTCTACGAGCCAACCGAGATTGACTTGCACAGTGGCATCGTCAATTTGCTTCTGGAAAGTGCCCAGTGAAACCAATTGCGTTCCGACGCCACGCAGGGCGCCGGCAGGCACCATTTGCTGCCAGGACATCGCCGCCAGCATATCTTGCCAGGCGGCGATCGCCGACTCTTTGGTCGCACCAACGAGATCTTTCAGTTTGAGCACACAGCTTTGCGCTGCGTCGGAAACAGGCTTCACAAGCTGAGCGCGCTCCTGAAGCAGACGATCGGTAACACGACGCAGAATCTCCTCGTCCTTTTTCGAAAGGGCCATGAATTTAGAAGCAGCCCATACGGCTTTGTCAAACAGGCTGTTTTCGCCAGGAAGGGGCAATTCATTGAAGTTCTCAAGACAGAATTCTTCGAATAAACGGACAGACTCACGTTCGTCTGAAGTCGAGAGTATCTTTGCCAGTTTTTCGGAAAGGATGTTCATGGTCGTCTCCTAGATTTTTGCCTCGTCCTTATCCAGTCTTTCCTTAAATGCCTTGAGAGTTCGGACGATTTTCTTGTCGACCGTATCTATACTCTTGGGGTCCATTTTTAGACACGAAATCAAATCTTCTCTTTTGTAGCCCTCGACATACTTCAAAAGGAAGCAGGTGCGGTGTATTTGGGTCGGCAACTCCAAGAGAATTTGATCGATCAGATCATTAATTAAGGCTCGGGTGGCCGGATCTTTCATGCCGCTTTCACTGCCCAGGAATTTGTACTCCCAACCCAAAACGTCCTCGGCTGACCGCCCATCCTCTTCATCAAACATGGAATCCAGGGAAGTTGTGCGCCACTGGCTCGAAGTGGAATGGTCTTCGTCAAAAGCCTTAGCCGGGGAAAATGTCGTCAATTTCATCGATTGGCCGTCCACCGTGGCGTCTCCTTTTGATACGCCCACTTCCACCGTTCTTGCCGTCTCGGAATGCGACTCGCGCTTCCTCAAAGCGACTTTGTGATAGCGCTCCAGGTTTTGCGCAATGGCCTTATTGCAGGCGCCCAGACAATATAAGGATAAGTTGGCGTCCGGATGTGACGGGTCGAAGTGCTGCGTAACCAGAACAAGGGCATTCTGCAGAATGTCCTCAATATCTTCGTCAGTGGAGAGCCGTGCACGAGAGCGGATGTACCGCATCATGCGCTGGGGGGTGAAGTCCATTTCTCCCCGTAAGAATGCCCGGCTTTCCTTGTCGTTCATATCCCCCGAATGTCACGGGATTGCTTATCAATTATGCGTGTGCCGGCCGAGAAATATAAGAGCATCGCCGTTCCCACCTGAGCCGACCGGAGGAAGGCCCTGCTAAGTATATATACAATCTCATCTCATTCTCGGACATCTCAACACTACCAGCTCGCCGGCACCTTCTAGACGGCAAACGACCACCCCTCGCGGCGCCTACTAAATGTTAGCAAATTAATAGTTCTCCATGCCCCCGAAAATAGCCTTCCGGGGCTGAAAGTCGATAAGGACGACTCCTGCTCCGTTATACTGGTCGTGCCCATGAATGCTTTTACTAGATTTTCGGTATTCACAATTGCATGCCTTATCTCGTCTGTGCCTCTGAAGGCCCTTGCAGCGAGCGGACAGCACACACGCACCAAGAGTGCGGTTGCTTCCCTGGCGAGCCAACGAAGACCGTCTGCGACCATACAGAAATTGCGCCACTGGCTGGGGACAGCGCCAGCCCAGCAAAAGCCGGCTCATCCGCTCTCATTGACCTCAGAGGAGTACGGCCCAACCGAGGAGAGGTCTAAGCCCCCCCTGCTTATGACATCCGCCGGCGAACCGAAACTGGCCTCACAAATACCTTCATCGCCTTCTTCTCCAGCTTCGAGCGGACAACTGCCCCCGTCTTCGCCGCCGCCATCCCTGAGCCAGCCGGGAGTGCAAAATCAACCACTTTCCGACCCGACTTCAACGTCTACACAGTCCGCTCCCGCTGCCCCACTGCCACCGCCTGCGCCAGCGTCGCCAAGCACACCGGCTGCGGGCTCGCAGTCGGTTGACCTGCGCGGACCAATTGTCAAGCCGATGACTATTGTCGAAGCCATGAATGAAACCCTGGCCAACAGCCCCCGGGCCTCCGCAGTTCGGCTTCAGTTGGGCATCACCAAATCGCAGCTCATCCGTGCCACCGAATTGCCCAATCCGACATTTTTCTTCGACAACGGCTACAAAGCTGAATTCACATACCGCCACGGCGCCTCCATTCCCATTGAGCCGCCCTGGAAGCTCGCTTTCCGGGTATTGAGCGCAAAACGACAGATAAGACAAGTTGATTTTGAGATTCGCAACGCTCTCTGGCAACTGAGGGGGGAGATTCGCAAGGCTTACACGGAGCTTGTCGTAGCGCAGGAGACGTATGACACATTGGTGGAGCTGGCCGACCTGTCGGCCAGGTTGCTGGAGGTTGCGCAAAAGCGATTTCAAGCAGGCGATGTGCCCGAACTGGACGTGCTCAAGGCCAGGCTTGCCGCGACCCAGAGCAACATTGACCGAGATGTCGGGGCTCGCAGAGTGGTTCAAGCCAGGCAGCAGTTGGCAGTAATCCTGGGGCGGCAGATCGATGCAGCCGTAAAGGTGCCGCGCCTGCCGCCATTCCGGCTGAAGGCGGAAGTAATTGATCTGCTTCCTGATTTTGACAAGCAGATTCCCAACCTGGATCAATTGGTTGGCACTGCCATGCAAAACCGGCTCGAGCTGAAAGCATTGAAACAGGCGATTAAGACCAATCAAGCCAATCTCAAGCTGGCATTTGGCAACATCACTCCTAATCCCATAATTGCCTTCGGCTCTTCAGTCGTAAACGGCCCGCCGTTAGATTTCAGCCAATTGACGCCCGGCGATCCGCTGCCGAAAAACGTCTTCCACGGCTTCTTCTTCCAATACTTTCAGGAGCTTCCCGTATTCAACCTGCAGCAAGGCGACATCAGCCAATACCGCGCCACCATCAAACAGCTGAGAGCGCAAGTGGCGGCACAGGAAAACATCATCACTTCAGAAGTCTCAGCGGCGTATCAGAAGGTTTTGGCAGCCAGACAGAAAATTCAGATATATCAGGAGCGATTGCTCAACGACTCCATGGAAGTGGCGCGCCTGGCAAGACGGAGCTATGAAGTCGGGCAGTCCGACATCACTTCCACCCTTTTGACGCAACAGCAGAACATTCAAATCCGCACCCAATATCTTGATGCCGTCAATCTCTACCAGCAAGCGTTCACAGATCTGGAGCAGTCAATTGGAACCACGTTGCAGTAGGACATTTTATAAAGTTGTCTGTACACTGACTGCAAAAATCGTTTTTGTCCGCCGCCACTGGATTTGCCGGCTGAAACAGCCAAAGTCAGCGAAAAAGTAACTTTCCAAGCTTGCACAAGTCGTTCTAAACTATTAGCCCGTTGACAACCGCCGGCGCTCGGGCTTCCTCTTCATGGACATCTTCGCCAACAATAAAGCGTTCAAGCTCGCTTTCGAACAGGCACCTATAGGTATGGCTATAGCAGGGCCGGACTTTCGCTTCTTGAAGGCCAACGACACTTTCTGCCGTCTCACCGGATACAGCGAAAAGGAGCTTTTGCAGAGGACCTTTGTAGACATCACGCATCCGGACGATGTGGAGATTGACGTCTCCAAAGCCGAAGAAATCTTCCTCGGCACCTCCGATTGCTATCAGTTGGAGACGCGCTACATCAGAAAGGATGGGCGAACGGTGTGGATCGTCCTCACCGTGACGACGCTTGCAGTCGAGGATAAGGTCTTCAGCTTAGGAATGGTGATGGACATAAGCGAGCGCAAGCGAAAAGAGCTCTCTCACCGGCAAAGCTTGCTCCAGCAGCAACAGGAAGATTTCGTGGCCATGCTCAATCACGATCTCAGGGTGCCGATGCTGGGATGCAACAGGATACTCGAGCTCCTGTGCGAGGATAATGTCACTTCTGAAGAACAAAAACGGTTGCTGCATCAGCTCCTGAAAAGCAATCGCGAACTGACGGCAAAGATGCAGAAGATCCTCAAAGTGTACAAATTCGAGGAGGAGCTCAGCCGGCGGACGTGGAAAGAAGTGAATGCTTGTGATGTCGCACGGCAGACGATCTGCCGCATGCGAGCTCAAGCCCAAGCCAAGCAAATTGAAATTGCCGCCACCATTGCCGAAAATCCAATTGTCATCAGGGGAGATGGAATCAGTTTTCAGGAGTTGATTTCCAATCTCATCGACAATGCCATAAAGTTTTCCGAGCCGCAAGCACGCGTTGAGATCAAGGTCGAACAGTGTGACAATGAGATGGTTCTGTCAGTGTCCGATTACGGCGCCGGCATCAATCCCAGTCTTCAGAATTTGATGTTTGCTCGCTTGTGGCAAGGCGGCGAAGGCGGCTATTCGTCTTCCACAGGACTTGGACTTTATTTCTGCAAAAAGATCGTCGATGCTCACAATGGCGTCATTCAGTGCCAAAGCGCGCCTGGTGAAGGAAGCACTTTCGTGGTCAAGATTCCTCTAATCCAGGCGGTGACAGCTGACGGACGCAAAAAACGACGACCCCGATAGGCAATAGAGGCAGGAAGCAGATTTGAGCAGTGTCTTGGCAGAGCCAATATGGGCAGGACTTTGAATTGAGAACTTAAATCTCAGCCGCAGGCGGCGCGGTGT
>DATNRC010000332.1:0-6464 GCA_036703705.1 Candidatus Obscuribacterales bacterium | reverse complement strand
TAGATACCGTTCTCATCCGCAATAACGGTACCGCACTCCCTGCTGCTTACCTGCCAGCGCTCGAAGTAGTTTCGCACCAACCAGCCGCTGTAATCCTCTGTTTGCACTCTCGTCCACGTCCAACCATCGGAGCTGCTTACGGACGTGATCTGGCCTTGCTCATCATAGGACATGCAATAAGTCGTGTCGTTGTGCCGGTACCGGAAAGAGGTAATGCGGCCCCTCAAATCTTTAGTGAAGCGATCGCCGAGCTTGTTGACGTAAGTCACATCGCTCGTGCGAGTCCTCTCTTGCATCGCTTTTTTGTACTCGGGATAATTCTCGTGGACTGCCGGGTTCCAGCACGCCTCATCTGTAGACCAGTTACGTTTGTATTCGCTGTACATCGTTGCTACCTCTTTCATTTGTCGAGCGTTCCATCAAAATCAATTCTTGATCCGACATCACCCTCCAGCTAGCGCCAGGCGTTCGGCATTCAAGTGCGAGAGGATGGCGTCCGCCATTCCTTCGCAATCAACGAGGCGCCCGTCCTTTTCGGCTGTCAGATAAATGTCTCTTGTTCTGTAGCCAGACGTCAGCGTCTCCTCAACAGCTCTTTCCACCGCGGCAGCCTCGTCAGCCAGTCCGAACGAATGTCTGAGCATCAAAGCCACGCAGAGTATTTGCGCCACAGGATTTGCAGTTCCAGTTCCGGCAATGTCTTGAGCGGATCCGCCGGGCGGCTCGTACAGTCCGAGCCCCTCTTTATTGAGACTCGCAGAGGCAAGAAGACCGAGCGAACCCGGCAACACGGCGGCCGCATCAGAGAGAATGTCTCCAAACATATTCGTCGTAAGCACGACGTCAAATTGCGAGGGGTTTCGCACAATTTGCATGGCGCAATTGTCGACCAGCATCTCTTCGAGCTCTACGTCGGCGAAGTCCTGGTGCACTTCGCGAACGACAGCTCTCCATAATCTCGACGTGTCGAGCACATTTGCCTTGTCAACGGACGTCACTTTCTTTCGTCGCAAACGCGCCGCTTGAAATGCTACTCGAGCTGTCGAGGAGATCTGGTCTTGGGAATAGATTGAAACATCGGTCGCCACTCGTATGCCTTGCTCATCGCGTACAGTTTTGTGCTCACCGAAATAGCAGTCCCCAAGCAGCTCTCTGACAAAGAGAATGTCGACTCCTTTACCGACAATGTCTGCTTTCAAAGGACACAGGTGAGCGAGTCCTGGTATGACTCGCACTGGCCTGAGATTGACGTTGAAACTAAAATGCTTTCGCATGGCCAAAATTGAATTTGCTTCGCAGTTTTTCCACTTCGGCAGGTGCATTTCGCTGACGGGTCCACCCACAGATCCGAAAAGGATCGCATCACTGGACTGGCATATGAACTTTGCCTCGTCAGGGAAATGCGTGCCGAAGCGCTCGTACCCTGCTCCACCAACGTACCCATGAGTAGTGGAGAACTGGTGTCCAAAACGATCGGCAACCGCGCTCAGAATACGCAAAGCCTGCTCCATCACTTCTTCGCCAATCCCGTCGCCCGGCAATACGGCTATGTGCTTTTTCATGCTTCCCCCAGTGATTGTCATGCGCAAAAAGTAGACATAAATGAGCACGCTCTTTGTCGCTCTCTGAAATCGGCAATTTGAGCGGCAAATGATCTGATGTAATCAATGTCATCCAGTCCGTTGAGCATGCAGTGCTTGCGAAATGGATCGTATGAGAATGGGCACTTGCTGCCGTTGGGCAACAGAACTTGTTGTTTTTCCAGATCGACTGTGACGACGTAGTCATCTCGCGTTGCTTCGGCGAGCACCTGATCTACAGCTTCTGCCGCCAACGGAACAAGAAGCAATCCGTTCTTGGCGCTGTTGTTGTAAAAGATATCGGCAAAAGATTTTGCCATTACTACCTTTATTCCGGCATCTATGAGGGCCCAAACAGCATGCTCACGTGATGACCCGCAACCAAAGTTGCTGTCGGCAACAAGTATTGATGCACCCTGAAAGCGAGGCTGGTTAAGAGGAAAGTTCGGATCGTTATCTCTTAAACGGCGAAAGAGATTTTGACCGTAGCCATCGCGGCTGATACTGGTCAGAAACTGAGCTGGAATGATGAGATCTGTGTCCACATCCTTCATTGGCAGCGGTATCACTTTTGAGGTTACGGTTGAAAACGTCTTCATGCAGATTTCCTTGCTAGATTTCGACTTTTACTGGGACTTGCGATTCCTTAGAGAAACTGGTATTGGGTTGTCATCAGAGAAACTGTATTAGACGTGCCGGACTTGAGAGAAACCGTACTGGATCTGTCAGATTTTCTGCGCTTTTTCTGACATCGGATTCGCCTTCATTAGAGACACCGCACTGGCGAAGAAATTTTTCCTTCGATGGCACTGGCAGCGACGGTCGCCGGAGAGGCCAGGTGCGTGATGCTCCCAGGACCCTGACGACCGACGAAGTTGCGATTGGAAGAGCTTATGCAGCGCTTTCCTGCGGGAACACGATCGTCGTTCATGGCAAGACACATTGAGCAGCCCGGCATGCGAAACTGCGCGCCCGCCGCCTGGAAGATCTCGGGAAGCCCTTCTTCGAATGCCTGCCTCATCACTGCTTCCGAACCGGGCACGACGTACATCGTCACACCATCATGAACGCGTTTGCCTTTAAGAATCGAAGCTGCCACGCGCAAGTCTTCTATGCGACCATTCGTGCACGAGCCGACGAACGCCCAGTCGATAGGAGTCCCCTCCAGGGCGCATCCTTCGCGTAAACCCGTGTATTCGAGTGCCCGCTTCGCCACCGGTCTCTGCTCATCATCAAGACAGTCCAAGCTCGGCACAGGATCGCAGATACCAACAGCTTGAGAAGGATTGGTTCCCCAGGTAACCATCGGCTGCAACACGTCTAGATCAATCACCATCTGCCGATCGTAATTGCAACCTGCGTCAGATTGAAACTCATTCCAATAGCGGACAGCTTCTCGCCACCGCGCTTCCTTCGGAGCATGGGGCCGCCCTTTCAGGTAGGCATATGTTGTTTCATCCGGGGCTATCAATCCGGCACGCGCACCACATTCGATGCTCATGTTGCACACTGTCATGCGTTCTTCCATCGACATATTCCGCACGGCTTCGCCGACATATTCAATGACATGCCCGTTGGCTCCGCCAACGCCGATGTCAGCAATTAATCGCAGAATTGCATCCTTGGCATGGACGCCCTTCTGGAAATGGCCTTTAAACTCCACACGCATGGATTTAGGTTTTTGCTGAAGCAGGCAACCCGTAGCGAGCACATGCCCGACTTCCGAAGTTCCAATGCCGAAGGCAAGTGCGCCAAAAGCTCCATGAGTCGAGGTGTGTGAATCACCGCAAACAATGGTCATTCCCGGTTGCGTCAGGCCAAGCTCAGGTCCGACAACGTGAACAATACCTTGTCCCTTCTCATAATCGAGAAAAGGAATGCCGTGCTGCAGGCAGTTGTTTCTCAGCGTTTCTACCTGCGTTCGCGCAGCGTCGTCATAAATCTCCCAGCGGTTTTGACGAGTGGGTATGCTGTGATCGATGGTGGCAAGCAAACGTGAGGGATCGAAAACATTGAGTCCCTTATCATCAAGTGTCTGAAAAGCTTGAGCTGAAGTTACTTCATGGAGCAACATCAGATCGACGGCAAAGACCGCCGGATGGCCTTCCAATTGTTTGACAACATGCAAATCCCAGATTTTCTCGACGATGTTCTTCGGTTGCGCAACATCACTCAACTTCGCCGCCTGACCGGAAGCCATAGCCTCGCGCGACTTCGCCGCCTGACCGGAAGCCACAGCCTCGCGCGACTTCCCCGCCTGGCTGGACTTTACAGCCTGACTCGACCTCCCCGCCTGGCTGGAAGGCGCAACTTGACCGGAAGGCGCGCCATTCCGGGTTTCCTTTTTCCGTCTTGGAGCTGATTGCGTAGTCACCATTTAAGCTACTTCCTCCGTCAACTCGGCGCTGCCTTGTACTGCGCCAGATTTATGCTCGCCCGGGCGAAGCAGGAAAAGCTCAAGACTGTCAGCAAGCGCCTGCCCGCTCGCATCTATAATGTTTTGCGAACAACCGACCGTGCACCACCGCTGATCGCGGGCAGTGGCTTCAATCAACACTCTCGTGGTTGCGTTCGTCGCTTGCTCGGGATCGAGAATGCGCACTTTGTAGTCCGCGAGCCTGACATCGGCAAGCGAAGGATACGCCGGCAAGAGCGCCTTTCTGAGGGCCAGATCGAGCGCATGCACCGGTCCCTTACCTTCTGACGCGGTATGGAAGACTTGGTCGCCCACGCGCACTTTCACTACCGCCTCTGCGCTCGAACCGGACATGCGCCGGTCGGCAACAACCACCATCATGTCAATGAGCTCGAATGGTGCTCTGTAATTCGGCATTGCTCGCCGCATCAAAAGCTCAACTGTTCCTTCCGCATTTTCGAACTGATAGCCCTGACCCTCCAGTTCCTTCACTCTTTCGAGGATTGATTGCTCGCTTCCTGTCACCCCCAGACCAAGATCGGCGGCAAGCATGCGAATGTTTCCCCGCCCTGAGAGCTCGGACACAATCACTTGCCGTTTGTTGCCCACAACCTCTGGATTTATGTGCTCGTAGCTGTGCGCAACGCGCTCGACAGCGGCAACGTGCAAACCCGCCTTGTGCGCAAACGCAGACGAGCCAACGTAGGCAGCACAAGGATCGGGATTCAAATTCGCTATCTCGCTTACAGTTCTTGAAAGTTCCGTCAACTTTCGCATTTGCTCATCAGGAACACAGCTGAAGCCCAACTTCAACTGCAACGTAGGTATAAGAGAGATGAGATTGGCATTGCCGCATCTTTCCCCGTAGCCGTTGACGGTGCCTTGAATTTGGCTGGCGCCTGCTTCAACTGCCGCAAGCGAATTGGCAACGGCAAGCTCGCTGTCGTTGTGCGCATGAATACCGTATCGCGCTTTCACTTCGCAAAGCACCTGCGCGACAACACGAGCGACGGTGCGCGGTGTCGAGCGCCCGTTGGTATCACAAAGAACGATCCAATCGGCTCCTGCAGCCTGAGCGGCCCCGACGACCTTGACCGCATACTCCGGATTGTCCTCGAAGCCATCAAAAAAATGCTCCGCATCGAAGATGACTTCTTTGCCTTGCCTCTTGAGAAAAGTGATGCTTTCAGCAATCATCCTAAGATTTTCCTCGAGATCGGTTTGCAGCACTTGCTGAACATGCATACTCGAAGACTTGCCAACAATGGCGCAAGCGCTTGTTCCGGCGTCTACGAGAGCACGCAGATTTGCATCTTCTTCCGCCGTTATCCCGACCCGCCTTGTAGAGCCAAAGGCAACAATACGGGAATGCTTGGGCGGCCTTGCCTTAATCTGGCGGAAGAACTCCGCATCCTTGGGATTGGACCCTGGCCACCCGCCTTCGATGTATGGAATCTGGAATGCGTCAAGCAGCGACGTTATTCTCAGCTTGTCCTCGAGAGAAAAGCTGAGCCCCTTCCGCTGAGCGCCGTCGCGAAGCGTGGTGTCATACAGATAAACAAAATTCGCCCTGGCTTGTTGCCTGATTTGCTCTGTAACCATTATTGCTGTCTGCCTCCGCATGATGCACTTTCACTTCGTGGACGTCGAATAATTTTGCCAATTGCTTGAGAGCGGGCTCGACCGGGCGTGCGCTCTCCACCGTAATTCGCGCGTTCATGAACGAGCGATCCTGTCCGCTGTCCGCCATCATCGAGCAAACGCTGAAACTGCGCTGCCTGAGCCGACCGAGAATTCTCTCCAGTGCTCCTTCGGTGTTGGACATCCGAATCTCAAGCGTGAATCTCATACTGCTTTTGCCTCCATCATCTCCGTGTTGGACTTGCCTGGCGGCACGAGCGGCCAGACGTTCTCTCGGGGGTCTATGACGACATGCGTGAAGACCGGTCCTTCACCATAAAGAATCCGCTCGATAGCCAGATCGGCATCACTTGCTTTGTCCACTCTGAAAGCAGGAATGCCGAACGCCTCAGCAACCCGCACAAAATCCGGGTTGTCCGAAAGATCGACTTCGCTGTATCTCTGCTGGAAAAACAATTCTTGCCACTGCCGCACCATCCCCAGTGCCTGATTGTCGAAGAGCACGATTTTGATGGGCAGGTTGTAGCGTTTGATCGTCGCCAGCTCCTGAATATTCATCATGATCGAGCCGTCGCCGGAAACCGCTATTACTCGGGCATCAGGATTAGCAAGTTGGGCTCCGATCGCAGAAGGAATGCCAAAGCCCATCGTGCCGAGGCCTCCACTCGTGAGATGATTTTCCGGTTTTGAAAACTGGAAGTGCTGAGCGACCCACATCTGATGCTGGCCGACGTCGCAGGTGACGATCGTATTGGGCGGCGCATTTGCGCTTAGGTCACGGATAAAACGCGGCGCATAAACATGAGCACCGGGCGCATCATAGCGCC
>DATNRC010000331.1:0-5397 GCA_036703705.1 Candidatus Obscuribacterales bacterium | reverse complement strand
GAAGAGCATGCACCAAATACGATACCGACGCAAGACTATGCGCCGCATATCCAAGAAATGCAGCCCCCTCTATACTTTCGGCCGGAGACCTACACTAAATTTTGCCGGCCTAAGTGTCTCACTGATTATTGGCACAGAGGGAACTGACGAAACAGGCATCGTCACTCAGTTCAATTACGACACGGCAACGGAGCGTTTGCTCTCCATCGTTCATGACCAAGGAGCAGGGCGGCTCAACCTCACTACTTCCTTCGATCACAACTCGCGCGGCGACGTGACGAGCGTTACGGATCCCAGGGGGAACGTGACATTGTTCACATTCGATCTGGAACGCCGGCGCAAGCAGATGACCGAGGTCATGAGCCCGGCTCAAAAGAGCCCGGTCACCAAATGGACGTACAGCGCCAACGGCAATCTCACCAAAATCGAGCGCAAGGCTGACGAGGCAGAGACGACCTGGCAAACGACAAACATCTCCTACTCGGTCACCGATCAGCCGACGGTCGTGCTCGACCCGGAAAACAATCCTCTGACCCGGGTCTATGACGGCATGGACCGGCTCTGGAAGGTAATCGACGCAGCCAATCGCGTTGTGGAGTTTGCCTACGATCCGATGAGCAGACTGCTCACGGTAAAGGACCCCAGCCTGGTCATTGCCGAGACGAGAACCTACACGCCCAATGGCTTGGTTGCCTCGGTGAAGGACGGGCGCAACAACGTGACGTCCTACACTTTCGACGGCTTCGACCGTCCGGACAAGAGAATCTATCCGGATGCAAGCTTCGAGCAGATCCAGCAGTACGACGCCAACAGCAACGTGCTTTCCTTCCGCACGCGCGACGGCAAGACGATCGTCAACACCTTCGATGAGCTCAACAGGCTGAAGACACGCAGCCCGCAGCTCCTGCCCGTGCAAACGATGACGTATGACCTTGCCGGAAGAAGGAAGAAGGTTTCCACACCAGTGGTCGTCGGCGATCCCACATCAGGCGACTATGAGTTCTTCTTCGATACGGCTGGGCGGCTCTTCCAGCAGCGCATGCCGGACGGCAAGAACGTCACCTACCAGCTCGATGCGAGTGGCAACATCACGCGCCTCACTTACCCGGACGGCTACTTCGTCGACTACGCCTTCGACGAGATCAACCGCCTCACGGACATCAAGCTCAACGGCAGTGCGACAAGCGCTGTCCATCTCGATCACGACGTGCTCTCGCGCCGCACCGCTACCGTCTATCAGAACGGCTGCCGCGCCGATTACGGCTACCAGATCGATGACGACATGGCGAGCCTGGCGCACACCTTTGTCGGCAGCTCGGTCAGCTTCGACTATGATTTCGACAACATCCACCGCCTGATCGGGCAGAGCGTGAACGTAAGCCCCTTCATGTGGACGCCTTCCGCCGACCGCACCGTCAATTACGGGGCAGCGAACAACCTCAACCAGTACCCGACCGTCGACGGCACGCCGCTTGTTTACGACAACAACGGCTCGCTTTTCACGGACGGTACCTCGACCTACACTTTCGACACCCTCAATCGCCTCACGGGCGGTGTCATGGGCGCGAATGTGCTGGTCTTCCGATACGATCCGATGGACCGTCAGGGGCAGAAGCTGGTTGGCGCCGCAGACACGCGCTTCATCTACAACGGCATCCAGCGGATTGCCGATTACGACGGCGTGTCCGGCAATCTGGTAAGCCGCTACGTCTTCGGTCCGGGACTCGACGAGCCTCTCATCGAGGTGGCAAGCTCCGGCGCAATGAGCTACTTCCACCACGACCGGCTCGGCTCAATCGTTGCCCGCACGGACAACGCAGGGGCTGTGCTCAACAGCTACAACTACGGACCTTTCGGCGAGACACTCTCGCTTGCCGGCACCACATTCGGTTACACAGGGCAGCGCTACGACAACGAGCTTGGGCTCTACTGGTACAAAGCCCGCTACTACTCGCCCAATCTCGGGCGCTTCCTGCAAGTCGATCCGATCGGTTATGCCGGGGGCGATCTGAACCTCTACACTTACGTCAACAACGATCCGCTCGGAAGCACCGACCCACTGGGTCTTTCACCGATGCGAGTGGGCCCGCTTCCCACTCCAGTTGCGGAGGCCCCAAGCCCTGCCGATCGAAGCAAGGCGTGGTATGGAGCTACTGATATCACACCACCGAGCCCGACACCTGAGGGCTATATCCCTAGCATTCAGCTGATCAAAGACTCGAGCGGCGTTTTGGGTGGCTGGCTGGCGCCGGGACAGGCAAACAATCCGCTCTTCACGAGCGAAGATACATCGGCGGAAAGCGCACAGCAAAGGCGTAGCTGGTACATCAAGGAGTACTGGCCGGTACCACCACTCAGTGAACGAATGGTTGTTGCGCAAGAGTCTAGGTTGTACAAGGCACCGAATGAAGGTATCAGATATGACAATTTCAATCGAGGTTTCAACTATTTTGTTCATAGCGTCGATAATGTGTTCGAGGACATCGAAAATGCAATTCCTGGAGTTCATCAAGAGAAGAGAAACAGGGCAATAAGGAGCCTCTTCTCAAGCCCTGATGGCAGATTTGTTCCTGATTTTGGGTCCCCAATTCCTCCGGGCAGATTGGATGAACCGGGAAACTGGTTTTGGTTCAATGAAGGAGAGCCTGACAGGCATGCTCCCTCGTATGAAAATTGGCTAAAACTGCACCCTGAAGGGCGTCAAATCTTAATCTTGAAAAACATCGCTTAGGCGAACCAAGGCGAACTTGATTTGCCGTCAGTAATTTATAACGGGAGCAGCAAGTGACGTTTGCCGCTCCCTTCCGTCACGCTGAAGATACAAGTCACACTGGGATGTTCGTTTGGTTGCAGGTTCGGACACGCTGCCCGATGGTCAAAAAAGAAAGGACAGAATTCGTGTTTACCGAGTTTTATAAGTCTGGAAGGGATTGTACACTGGATTAGGGAATGAACCAACTTGAAAAGCCAATGAAACGAAGTGTCTTTCTTGTAACATTAATCATCCTCGCGATAGGGGTTCTTGCCTACTGGTTCAGACATCGGGAGAACGAAATTTGGCTTAGTTTATACGTCGACAGCTCGTTAGAAGATGCCGCTCTTAAGTGTCAGGATGGATGGTCGATTGAGGCGCTCAAGCTAGTCAACAATGTGGAAGACCACACGCCAAGAATCTGGGAAGAGAAACGTTACATAAAGGCTCTATGCCTCCAAAGCATGGGGCGGTTCAAGGAAAGCTTCGAAGAATTCGAATCTCTGGAAGACGCTAGAGGTTTGTGGTTGGAAGGGAAAGCAAAGATTGGCGCCGAAAGAGCAAGGCATCATCAAAGACAACTCTCGCACGAACAGCTTCACTTCCCGGCGTGGATGCCCAGCGCTCGATGAGCGTAACAACTAACTCCTTCTTGTCATTTTCTCCCTTTTTTTGGCATATTGAGCACCATATGTAGCACCGTTCCAGGTCGGCGGACTACAAGAAATTTGATTTCACCGCATTGGGGCGACAATATCATCGATGTTGAGTGTAATGTAATCATAGTCACCGGTTTGCTCATCGCTCTAACCTTCTCGAGTATCAGGAGCAGCTTGCTTTTAACTGAATCTTAAGACCGTCAATGTTTTGTGAGAGGAGGAGTGGGCCTGTGTCGCTCCTTCTCTCATTTGAAACGTGCCGGATCGAAGGATGCGGAGATACTGGTATAGACTCTGCAAACTGAATAAGACTTACGCTGTACCGCTCTGCTTCGCACATATCCCCCCGTGCCAAGTGAAGCGTGACGAGATTGTCTAGTGCCGACAAGGACGATTCTGCACTGGTGGCTAGCGCCAGCTTATTCTTCCAGATTCTCATCAACAATGCTTGGAATTTGGCGTTGATCGAGTTTTGTCCGATGACGCACATAGCAAGGACCGATGATGCCAGTAGGATATCCATGGGAACTGGCCAAGATTGTTCGTTGTTTGTGTTTGCACCGCTTTTGGTGCAAATTCTAGTCATGCTCGTGGTACGGTCCCAACTATGGACCTTTCGGCGAGACGCTCTCGCTTGCCGGCACTGCGCACTCCATCATCAGCTTTCCAGCAAGTTTGCGGCAGAACCTCACGTACTTTTTTCGGCAATCTGCTCACGCTCTTGTGGTGTCATTTTCGGTTTCAGCCCGTCTCAGTATTTTAGTACACCAGCGGGTGTCAAATTCTCAGCCGTGGCGATCGCTCTCAAACTGAGTCCCTGTTGCCTCATTGCGACTATCCGCTCTTTGGCTGTTGCATCTTTTTCCGGCCTACCCAAGCGCACTCCTCTGGCCTTCGCATTTGCCAAACCGGCTCTCACGCGTTCAACGATCATCTCACGCTCAAATTCTGCAAACGAGCCAATGACGTTATAGAACAAACGTCCCATTGGGCTCGTCGTGTCTATCTGCTGCGTGTAACTAATGAAGTCAATGCCCAGGCTGTTGAAGTGCTGCAAGGCCGAGACCAGCACACTGAGCGAACGGGCAAAATTGATCCCCTCGTGGCGGTGCAAGAACCACTTGCACGATTCCGCTAGTTGTACTGTAGTTTAGTTAACACCCGGTACGACAAAAATCGCCCGAACCGGCTGTCGATCACCTGAGGTTTGTCCGGAGGGGTTTTGTTAACACCTTGCATTCCAATATAATCCTATGATGGAGTTGTACTTCCACTATGAGAATCTCTCCAAACACGTCATTACACCCGAGGAAGTGGAGGAATGCTTTAGAGATCCGAATCGCCTGCTCAGGCGTATTGGTGGTATCTACTGGCTTATAGGCAAGACAGAAGCCGGGCGGATATTGCACTTTGGGTACCGGAAAGAGCCAGACAAGTCTTACTTTGTATTCCATGGGATGCCGGCACGTGACTATGAGAAGCGGCAATACAAGTTCAAGGGCAAATGACATGACAACAAGAAAAAGGACAAAATCTCAGATTCCGCCGCCACCTGATGCCCAAGCATCAGCCGAAGAGCTTAACGCCTACTTTGAAGAACATGGACTCGACGAGCTAGAGGCAGCCGGCTATGTGCACGATCTCTCAGCGGCCGAACAGAAGGAAATGGACCAGTTAGCAGCACAGTGTGCAGCGAAAGTCGAAGCAAGAAAGTCTGGACGAACTCAGTTAAATTTGGCCATGTCGGCGGAACAACTTGAGCGATTTACGCGCTACGCGCAGAAGAAACACATTCCGCCTTCGACTCTGGCAAAAGCCTGGATTCTAGAACGGCTGGATCAAGAAGCTAACCTAAGTTACATCCTGACAGGTCCGAACAAGTTAAATTTCGGTCGGGAATCGGATTTGTAGTGCTGCAAAACCGCAAATTTTCGTATGGAGCAGCTTTGATTCGTCGATGTAGTGACTCAAATTTGCTGCCAAGAT
>DATNRC010000330.1:0-4935 GCA_036703705.1 Candidatus Obscuribacterales bacterium | reverse complement strand
TTGCCCACAGCCAGGCAGACGGCAGTGTCGCCTTGGCCTCACGTGCGACGCGCCCGCCATGCCATTCGGCGATGGCAACGATGCGCTGCCGCCCGAGACTGCCCGCGCCCGACTGCCGCTGAAGCAGACGGTAGTCCATCTGGGGCTCCGGCAGCGCATTCTGCAAGACGCGGATGCAGGCAGGCGGCACGGTGGCGCGCGGCGGCTTGTTTTCGTCGAGCTTCGCCCAGAATTCGCCCGGATGCTTCAATCTGGCGACGGCAATCCGGCGCAGCTCATCGTGACCTTCGGCAAGGACGAATGGATGCCCGCCTTCCTGAAGCCCCTGCACATACCCCTTGAGCACCAGCCGGCACGCCTCCTTCACTTTCATGTCGAGACGTCCTGTTCTGATCGCTACCTTCGTCGAGGTAAGCAGGCGCACGATATCGTTGGTATACGGCAGATAAGAGCACTCATCGAAGTCGTTGACGCCCCAGTTGAGGCGCCCTTCGCTGTCGCGCCAGGTGCCGTAATTCTCGAAGTGCAGGTCGCCGACCGAGAGCACAGACGGCGCTGAAATCAGCTCCGGACAAGTCTCGGGAAAGGTCTGCGCCCAGCGGTAGAACGTGGCGCGCAAGAAGAACAGCATGTCGAGCGCCATCCCCTCATGCTTGCGCTTGAGGTCGGCGTCAACGACGCTTATGTGCTCCCTGACCCACTTCTCGTACGATCGGGTTGACTGTTTAATATTCATGGCTTCTCCACTGCTGAGCGCAACCTTGCGGAAGCGCGGCTCAATGCGCACAGGACCTAACGGTCAAGCTGAGCGCTCAGTCCTGGTCATTGAGTTCGTAAGCCGGGAACACCGACCAGCGAACTTTGCCTTCTTGTTTTTGATCGGGCCTGCTGACGGCAAGCAAACAACCAGTGACACGGAGTCGCTGGCAGATTTGGCTAAGTCAGGAACGGATCAGTTTTTCGGCCAGGTCAAAATGAGAGAAAAAAGTAGGGAAGATAAATACAACGTAGGATGTTTCTGCTGGCAAGATCTATTAAAGAAACGAAGTGTTATTGCCACGATAACGACCGGCACGAATTGCGCAAATCGAATGCCAGGTCGATCGTCAGTGCCCCAAGCCATTGCTCATTTACATGATTTAGCAAGAGGGTTACGACAAAAGCCTCACTTTAAATCTTCTTGACAACAGGAGAGGGGGCTTAGTCTAGTTAGCGCAAGGCCAGCTTGACAAAAGGCGAGTCTCAACCTCTTGCCCCTGCTGAGAGCGCTATCACCATTCAAGCCCTGATAACGATTCTCACACTCAGTCCCGTGCTTGTTTTGTGGCTATGCTACAATGCAAAGTCCGACGCTTTGGTGGACATCTCCTCAAGGAATTGCTCAACAGTGGCGTCAGCCATAGACTGGCAATAGCTGGGATCGTAGCTCAGTTTGGTTAGAGCGCCTGCCTGTCACGCAGGAGGTCGCGGGTTCGAGTCCCGTCGGTCCCGGATTTTTTGTACATATCATCCGTTTCAGCGCGTTCGGTTTGGCAATTGAGGACGCTTCCTTTGTGTCAGCGCCCCTTATCTCGAGCCAAATTGGTCCTGTATTCGAGCTCACAGAATTCAAGCCAACAGTTTTAAGCGGACAGAATTAAACTGTGGCGCCGGCAAAAAGGAATGACGCCAGACTCTCCTTGCTCGTCACTTGAGTAAAATGCGCCGAAAAGCCTCTCCTGTCCCCAATCCCGCTTGTTTCCCTGCAACGACCGCTGCTTCTCTAACCCAGTGGCGCGTTCTTTCAGCGTCTGGAAACTGGCTTTTATGGCAGAGAAGCGCCTCAATCTTTTGCTCTAAAAACGCACCTATATCCTCGACATAGTTGGGAGCATTGCTGCTCCATAGATAAACCTCCGGCACCACATGTGGTTGTAAGCCTTTTGCAAAATGCTCTGGATACTGATGCCGTCCGCGTGCAAAGGGGTAGACAGCATCCAGAGCCGCAGCTCCGATTGCTCTGTGGTCAGCATGATTGACGCTGCCGTCTTGATGGATAAAGGGCTCGGGATCGTGAGAGAAGAGCACATCAGGCTTCCACGATCTTATCCAAAACACAACGTCACCACGCAACTCGGTGCTGTAAATGAGGCTGCCATCCGCGTGCGGGAGAAATTCTACTTGCTTCAGTTTCAACACACCCGCGGCATCCTTTTGCTCTTTTAGCCGTATCTGTGCCAATTCTTCCGGCGTTGTCTTACCCGAGTCATCGCCCTTATCACCATTCGTAGCAACCAGAAGAAAGACTTCCGCACCCTCCTCCGCCCACTTTGCGATGGTTCCGCCACAGCCAAACTCAGCATCATCCGGATGGGCTCCCACAATCATCACTCTCATGCGCAGGCAGATCCTCTGGACAAGAACCTTCGTCCCCCAGTTAGTGAGGGTTTATCGCCCACCAATTTTCGCATCATGACAAGGGAAAGCGCTTGCGCGAGTTTGTTCAGCTTCTGCTCTTCAGCGGCTGAACTGTTGTTCCAGCGAATCTCTGAAGCTGTCGAACGCCAGCTTTTTCTCGCCGATTTGAAACCTTAGCGGCGCATGAGTTTTCGCCTCCAGAAGCTTCAGCGCCAGCGCTTTGCGACGGCGGTTGCCCAGCCAGATCCGGATGTTCTTACATTGAAGAGAAAGCCATCTGGCCGGAGGGTAAAGCATTAGAAAAACTGACAAGCAGAAAAGGCACGAAACTATGAAAACCAGGCCTAGTGCTCCTGCAACCGTGCCCAGCGGCCCCAGCCAGACGGTCCTCTTCGCCCAGTTCTACCGTTCGTTTTTGCTCTTCTTCAACCAATGCCGGCAGCTCAGCAACCTTCGTTACTGATTAGATACCCGCTCAGGGATTTTTGCGCAGCTTTCAATCAATTTCAAATACTCAGTCATGTCGATCGTCTCACGACTGAGTCTTGCCTTCTCTGCGGCAAACGCAAGCAAATGACTGGTGAGCGAAACTTCTGCCGACGTAAGCACGTTTGATGACATCTGCTCTTCATCGCTCAGAGTTTGCACAAACGCCTTGATCAAGCCGGTATCACCGCCGCCATGCCCGCCAGGAGGAGCCGGAGGGATGTTTATAAATTGCTCCTCCCCTGTAACGTGATCGTAAATTGTGATTTCCGGCTCTGTGTCGAAAGGAAAGGTGCCCCTTAGCGTGGCGCGGGTGCCGTCGTAGCGCATGGTTCTCCCCTCGGCATGCGAGTGCCCGTGCATTATTAGCGTGGCGATGGTTCCGTTTTCGAACTCAATGTTGACGGATTGATGATCGACAACGTTATTGTCCGTCTTATAAACGCAAAGTCCGTAAGGTCCAGTCTGCAAAGCCTTCAAGCGACCATCGGGCGAGGTGTCTGTTCCTAGAGCGGAGACGCAAGAACGATTCGTCTTCGGGTCGAGATAGAAACGAATCGCCGAAAAAGCGCATGTATCCTCGGTTGAGCACCCATCAGTGCAGCGATCCGGTGCATCAGGGGGCGCATTTTTGGCAATGAAATGCATGAGCGAGCCCATGGACTGTACTCTTCGCGGCCGCACAGAGCCCATCATCCACGTCAAAATGTCAAGATCGTGGCAACACTTGGCCAATATCATTGGCGCTGTTTGCTCGCTGTTCCGCCAGTTGCCGCGTACAAAGCTGTGCGCCATGTGCCAATAGGAAACGTTCTCCCTGTGCTCGATTGCCACGATTTCTCCCAATCTTCCTGAGGCGATTACCTTATGAAGGGTGGAGAAGAACGGCGTGTATCGCAAGACATGAGCGATCATCAATACGGTCTGCGCCTTCTCACTCGCGCGCACAATCTTTACGCAATCTTCCGGTGTAACGGCCATCGGCTTTTCCAGCAAAACATGATAGCCCTGCTGCAATGCCGCCACAGCAGGCTCGACGTGCAATCGATCAAGAGTGGCGATGATTGCCGCTTGAGCATTTTTTTTCTTGGCAAACAGCTCCTCCCAGCTGGAATAACACTGCTCGTCCACCAGCTGGTGTCTTTCCGCGAACCGCCGGCGCTTTTCCTCTACAGGCTCTGCAACGGCTACTATCTTGAGTTCATCAGGATGCTGCATAGCATATTCGCCGAATACGAAAGTGCCGCGCTCGCCGGCTCCTATCAAAACTGCTTCAACAGGTCGCTTCTCCGCCTTCATCAGCCGACCTCCGTTAGCTGCCTGTGTTCCCGATTACTTTTGCAATTTCCTTTGCAATATCTTTCCAATCACTTTTGCAATTTCCTTCGGCAGTTCTCTTCGAAGCTGCATAGCTTCGCAATTTCCTTCGGCAGTTCTCTTGCAAAACGTATTGTAACCAATCTGCCGCTTTCCAAGACGACTGATTCGAGTGCAAAATTCGCGCTTATGTCAAAAGTGACATAGGATTTTCGCTTTTTTATGTCACTTTTGACATAACTGGCCGTATATACGTTACATCACGTGCAAATCTATGTCAGATATGACATAAGCGCAACACGAGCGGGTGAAACTTCGGAGTCAGTCAGGACACAGCACTAGCGATGGTGGACAAGAACATACCTGCTCAAGAGTGACCTTCCCCCCGAAAAGTAGACAGCTGTTCTAGCCGCCCGGCCGGTCCTGTGAAAAAATCATAGGAGTGAAAAAAATGACTAAGAAAAAGCAGTCTGTATATACGAAAAGAGTTCCAGGAGAGGGCGGTTCAGTTATCCGCCTTGCCTGGTAGAAGTATTGCTTCTGTAGCTTTGGAGTTAGGTATTCCCGCATGGAAACTAAGGAATTGGGTCCAGGCTACAAAGCAAAAACTAGAAAGGAGTTCTGAGGTGGGCGAGCTAATTCAGCTTCAGAACGAGAACAAACGGCTTAAGGAAGAGATCGAGATACTAAAAAAAGCAGCGGCGTACTTTGCAAAAGCCCTGCAGTAAAGTACGC
>DATNRC010000329.1:0-5068 GCA_036703705.1 Candidatus Obscuribacterales bacterium | reverse complement strand
CGCTCCATACGAGACGTCATCGCATTTCCCAAGACGCAATCCGGCGCATGCCTGATGACGGCGGCACCATCGGCGGCGTCAAGCGAGCAGCTTAAAGAGCTCTGCATCACCCCTCAGCGTTCTCAAAAAGAGAAAGAATCCAATCACGCGGTTGAAGCAGCAATCTAACCGGCCGGTCTCCTGCCAGAGGCGGTCTTGCTGCACCGTGCTAGAATGCGTTACAGCCCCGCATTCATAGGGATAATCGGCCGACAGTGAATTTCCAGATATGCCTTTGACATTCAGGAGCAGCGATAAGCACGATCGATTGCCGCTTGTGGTTCTCCTCATAGCTGGATTGTTGACTTCTCTGTTTGTTTCGTCTTTATTTCTTGCTTCTTGCGGCATCAAACTGAAGACGTCGACGGAATACCTGATCACGGGCAACGAATACTTCAAGCTCGGCGACTACAAAAAAGCTGAGGTTGATTATCGCGAAGCTCTCAAGCTCGATCCGAAAAATGCAACGGCCAAGAATAATCTGGGCGTAATCCTCAACGAGCAGGGACGCTACGACGAGGCAATCCAGATCTTGAAAGAGGCAATTAGCGCCGATCCGAAAAACGCCATTGCCCATTACGTTCTTGCTATGGCATTGACTAAAAAGGGATCGTTTGACGAGGCAATTGCTGAGGCTAAGGTGGCGACGGAGCTCGATCAGAAAGAGCCGCAGGCCTACAAAGTATTAGGCGAAGCAGCGCTGGCCAAAGGCGATGTTCCGACGGCGGTCGAGGCGTACCGCTCGGCGACTATTGTCGACCCCAGCAACGACGCGCACCACCATCGGCTGGCACAGGTGCTCGGACAATCCGGCGATCTCGAAGGGCAAATCGCCGAGGAGATGAAATCACTGGAACTCAATCCCGACAATCATGAAGCACGTATCGGACTGGCTCTGGCTCTCAAGAACAAGGGCAGGTCGCAGGAAGCGTTAGATGAGCTGAAAAAAGTCATTGAGGCTGACGCCGACAATGCCGAAGCAAAGAGATATCTCGAGGAATTTGCCAGCAGCGCCGCCTCCAAGTAAGTGATGAAACAGCCCTCAAGCGCTCGGCGACTTGATTTCAGCGGGCAGCGAGCTTGGAGATTAATTGAGTCCTCAAGCGGACGATTGCTTTGAACTTTTTGCCTGCCGATTACGTATCAGAGTGTAGGCAGGGGTGATGCCAGGCATTGCCCTGACAAGGCGGTTGATTACCTCAGAGGAGGAGCTGTGATGTTTGCGCGAATTTACTCTGGTGGTTTGTTGGGCGTCGATGCTTACAAGATAGAAGTGGAGGTGGATTGTTCTTCAGGCATTGGACAGATTCAAATTGTGGGCCTTCCGGACGCCGCCGTGAAAGAATCGCAAGAGCGCGTGCGCGCTGCGATCAAAGCTTGTTCATTTTTGATGCCTCCCGGCAAAAAATGGGTCGTCAACCTGGCGCCCGCCGACCTTAGAAAGGAAGGTCCGGCTTATGATTTGCCTATTGCCGTGGGCATACTGGCGGCGACGGACAGGGTGCCGTGTCAGCATCTGTCCAGGTTCTGGTTTTTGGGCGAACTGGGACTTGATGGTGCCCTGAGGCCGGTGACGGGAGTTTTGCCTGTCGCTCTGGCAGCTAAAGAAGCAGGTGCGGAAGGCATCATAGTTCCTTTTGCCAATGCCGATGAGGCATCTCTTGTTGACGGGCTGAAAGTCTTTCCAGCAAGCCATTTGCTGGAAGTCTGTCGAGTGCTGGAGAATCCGAAGATTGCCACCAGCCTGAGGCTCAGTCCGCGAGAAGCCTTCAGAAGATTGAAATCATTCCCTTCCTGCGATCTCGATTTCAAAGAGGTGAAAGGGCAAGAGCATGCCAAGCGGGCGTTGGCAATTGCGGCGGCAGGAAGGCACAATTTGCTCATGGTCGGTCCGCCCGGCTCCGGCAAATCCATGCTTGCCCAGCGTCTGCCCGGCATTATGCCGCCCTTGTCCTTCGACGAGGCTCTCGAGCTGACAAAGCTGTACAGTATTGCCGGGCTGGTTGCCGATAAGTCATCGCTGGTTCTGGAAAGGCCGTTTCGCGCCCCTCATCACAGCGCCTCTTCAATCGGTCTCACCGGGGGCGGTGCCTATCCCCGCCCCGGTGAGATCTCGCTCAGTCATCACGGCGTGCTTTTCCTTGACGAATTGACGGAATTTCCGCGCGCGCATCTGGATAATTTGAGACAGCCGCTCGAGACGGCCTCGATAGTGATCAGCCGCGCACAGCAGACGATTACCTATCCTGCCTCCTTCCTTCTTGTGGCCGCCTGCAATCCATGCCCATGCGGTTATCGCGGAGACAATATCAAGTACTGCGTCTGTACGCCGGCGCAAGCAGATCGGTATTGGAATCGGCTCTCAGGACCGCTTCTCGATCGTATCGATTTGCACGTTGAAGTAGCGCGAGTGCGCGAGCACGAGCTGGCATCCGAGAAGACGGGAGAGTCTACCTCAGACATCCGATTGCGTGTTCTCAGGGCTGTGCAACATCAGAAAGAAAGATTCGGCATGGAGTCTTTTCTCTTTAATGGACAATTGACGCATCGCTATTTGCAGCGGTTCTGCCAGATTGACGAAAAATCGCGGCAGCTTCTGGCAAGGGCCGTATCGAGCCTGGGGCTCTCGGCACGCGCTTACGATCGCATTTTGCGCATCGCGCGCACCGTTGCCGACCTCGAAGATAGCGAGGATATAAGTGCCGACCATATTGCCGAAGCCATACGTTACCGCAGTCTCTGTCGTGCCAGCTGAAAATACAAAGGCAGCGGGCGTTGTTTTGAGGATGAGGAGGCTCAGGTCTTTACCGCCACCTTGAAGAAGTGACGATGCAACTGCTTAATCGATTTGTCTGCGTCCTCGCGCGAGACAACGAAGCTCAAATTGATGTCGGAAGCGCCGCCTGAAATCATGATGATGTTGATGTCCTTGAGAGCGCTGAAAACTTCACCGGCGATGCCGCTCTTGTCTCTGAACTGACGCCCGACAACAGTAACGATGGAAAGGTCGTTCATCACCTTGACCTCGCCGTATTCCCTCAGATCGCCCACAATATCCTGCAATCGCTCGGTCTGATCGAGGGTCAGCGATACGGATACCTCAGAGGTGGCGATGAGGTCGATGGATGTCTTGTGGCGATCGAATATCTGGAATACCTTTGCCAAAAAGCCATGCGCCATGAGCATCTTTGGCGAGCTTATGAAAAGGGCGCTGATGCCTTTCTTGGCTGCGATCGCACAAACCGACCCCCATTCTTCGCGTTTTGCCCTTCTTACTTCGTCGTCGCTTATGATGATCGTGCCTCTTCCCTCAGGCCGCAGCGTATTCAAAATGCGCACCGGAATGCCTTTTTCAATCGCCGGTTTGATTGTCAACGGGTGCAGCACCTTGGCGCCGAAATAGGCGAGTTCGGAAGCCTCCTGAAAGCCCACCTCTTCGATGACCGTCGCTTCCGGCACGAGGCGCGGATCTGCCGTCATCATGCCATCGACATCGGTCCAGATTTGGATCTCCTCAGCTTTCAGCGCTGCACCAAATATGGAGGCGCTGTAATCGGAGCCCCCGCGTCCCAGCGTCGTGCTGATACCGTCTTTGGTGGCACCAATGAAACCCTGCGTTACCACCACCGTTCCTTGCTTGAGGAGCGGATCGATTGTCGTGAGCGACCGTTTTTCAATCTCGTCGGCAAGCGGATTGGCCTTGCCGAACGAATCGTCGGTCACCATCACCTCGCGCGCGTCAATCCACTGGCAATCAAGCTCTTTATCGCGGGCGAATAAGAAGAAGATCTTGGAGGAGAGCAATTCTCCAGCTCCGGAAATGGCATCTAATGAGCGGGGGGAAAGCTCACCCAGATAACTTACTCCCTTGAGGAGAATTTCCAGCTCTTCAAAATAGGGCTGGAGCTGGGCAAATGTATGCTCGGCAATGCCTTTCGATTTTCCCGGCGCCAAAAGCCTGTTTAGGCAATTGGCATGCTTTTCGCGTATGGATGCCAATTCGGCAAGAGCGCCTTTCAAATCTCGTTGTGCTGCAAGTTCTGCCGCACGTATCAGGGAATTGGTGACCCCGGACATTGCAGACAAGACAACGAGAGGGGCTTTCTGGCTCGATTTATCTTTTGCCGTTCGCACAATGGCAAGAACTTCTGTGAAGCGATCAGCAGAGCCGACCGATGTGCCGCCAAATTTCATGACCAGCATGACTGAACTCCTGTATCAATGAGCGAAGCACCGTGAGACACGGGCATTTTGCCCGCTTCCGCATAAGGAGCGGCTCGCGGATGCGACGGTGTCTCGATGGCGCCCGGAGAATTCATCCGGCCGTCAAGACAATCAACATATTTCCATCAACCGGCGCTCACAGTCAAGCGCCTGGCCGATTTTGTTTGCATGCCTACACTTGTTTAAAGGCCTTTGACGCCTCAGCGGCGGAAGATGTCTGCTCCCAGTGAGCGCAATTTGTCTTCCAGGCGATCATAACCACGGTCCATGTGGTGCAAGCCAGTCACCTCGGTGACGCCCTGGGCGCCCAAGCCGGCAATGACCAGTGATGCGGCAGCGCGCAGATCGCTTGATCGCACTTCGGCTCCCATCAGCCTGGGCACGCCTTTGACCACGGCCGCGTTGCCCGTGAGCGATATGTCGGCACCCATTCGTCTAAGTTCGCCAACCTGCATGAAGCGGTTTTCGTAAATGGTCTCGGTGACGATCGATGTGCCTTCGGAGGCAGCCAGAACAGCCATGATTGGCGCCTGCAAGTCGGTGGGAAAACTGGGATAGGGAAGGGTTGTGACGTCGGTTGCCCGATGCAGGCCGTCCGATTTTACTCTCAATGTGTCCGGAGCATAGACCAGCACTTCGGCTCCCATGTCATTTGCTTTGTGGATCACTGAATAGAGGTGGTGGGGATTGCACGACTTGATAATCACTTCGCCGCCTGTCGCCATGCAGGCAAACAAGAAGGTTCCGGCCTCCAGACGGTCCGGAATGGTGTCGATGACGGCGCCGTGCAGGTCCGATGGCTGAA
>DATNRC010000328.1:0-4491 GCA_036703705.1 Candidatus Obscuribacterales bacterium | reverse complement strand
TTGCGTCTGGATATTGAGAATGGAGTCGAAGGCGGCCGCTTTCGTCGGCACGTACCACATGATGAGCACGCAGCCGGTAAGCATGACGATAAACCAGACAAGATAGAAGATCGGCCCCAGGGCATACCAGGGGTTGGTCTTCGCCTCGAGCTGATAATGCTCGTCAAAGATGTCTATGTTGTTGATTCTTGTCTTAACCCAGTCACTCGCAGAAACGAGCGCCGACGACAGCGTTTTCGCTTGAGCTCCGTTAGGCAATGGACCCGGCCTCCAGTCCGACTATCTTGTAGGTGTCTCCTTCTTTCTTCAAATCAAATTTGCGCGGCGGTCTTGGTGCCGGACCGCTTACCACTTTGCCGCCCTGGGCGATGTCACACACGCTCAAATGGCAGGGACAAGCAAAGACCGGTCCCTGCGGTCTGAAGTTGTAGCCCTTGGCCGTCTCAGCCGGATCCTTCACGAAGTTGAACACACAGCCGAGGTGCGGGCAAATGCGGCTGTAAGCGACAACGTCGCCGGTGGGCAATTTGACAATAAAGCCCGGAATCTCTCGCACTTCTTTTCCTTCCGGGTTGTATTCGATGTATTTCTGCTTGAACATGAACGGCAAGCAAGTCCATGCTTCCGGAAAATCGCTGTCTTTGAACTCAACCGGTGCTTCCGCTCCCGGTTGATCTGATTTGCCGAACAAATCAAAAGGCTTCAGTGTCGGCCGCATGTATCTCAAAAGCGGTGAGACTGCAAGGCCGAAGGTGAGGGCGAGCGGAATCGCCGCAATCGTTTTCAAAAGGAGTCGTCTAGATGTGCCTTCCATGATAATGAACCCCGTTATTTCACTGCGTTGCCGGCAGGCTCGACTTTGGCTTCAGCAAGAGTGGCTACGTTTGTGGAATGAAAAGATCTTACGAATGCAACCAGTTTGCGAATGTACGCTTCGTCAAATTTGACGCCTTTGGCCTTGTCCTCCTTGTTCAAGAAATTAGGCATTCCTTCCCACTTTATGCCATTGGCGATGTGGTCATACAGTGTGTCGTCGCTGCGATCGTAAAAACGCTTAAAGTTTTGAAAGTTTGCTGGATTGGGCTCCAGAACGGCATATTTGGCCAGCGGTCCGTCGCCGTATCCTTTCGTTCCGTGGCAGACCGCGCAATTGGCGCCGAACACGGGCTTGATGGCGTCGAATTCTGCCTGGCTGAGGAAAGGCGTGGAAAGCGAACGGCAATAAAAGACGAGATTCCAGGCCTGCTGCCGCGTCACGCGATCGGAAATTTTCGGATGGTTTCGTCCCGGCTGCCCGAAGAGCAAAAACATGTACTGATCGACGGGCTTCTTAGTGCCCATGAGCTCCTTGTTGGTCAGATCTATGCCGCCCTTGCCGGCCACCCCTTTGCCGTCGGCGCCGTGACATTCAGCGCAGCTGAGCTGATCCCACACCATCTTGCCGTCGGGAATGGCCGGGGCATGATCGGGATAAATAGCCTCGGGCGTGCCTTCGGTAACCGAACGCGATACCAGCTTGTTGTCGGCAGGGACGCTAATCGGGCTCTGGCAGCCGGAGACAACGGTCGCCGCGGCAATAGCTGCCAAGCCAGGAGTGATGGCATTTGCAAGCCGGTAATTTTTGAAGAACTGTTTTTTCCTGAGTGTCATATCTTGCTCAATAACCAAAGAAAGGAATCCATGAAAACATTGCCCAGAGCACGATGAAAGCGAAGGCAACAACCAGAAACAAGGGCGGAGGGCCTTCGCCGATGCGATACTCGGAGACAACCTCGTAATGCTCGCCTTCTTCTTCCGCTGCCGGATGAGCGGCCGCTGCCGCCTGCACGTTGCCGCCTTTCGGCTGCTCCTCTTTGGGCAGCGATTTCGGTTTTTCTTTGTCTTCCTCGGCCATATCCTTACTCCGACGCCTCTTTCACACTTTTACTTCTTCAAAGCAGCCATGCGCAGTTTTTCACTTGCCTTACGCGCCCGCTCGCCAATGGCGTTGTCATCGCCGTCATCGAGCATGTCGAATTTGACTGCTTCCATGTCCTCGAACTCACCGTTGCGAAATGCCCACAGCACACCGGCAACGCCGATGACAAAAAAGAGAATGCAGACGGCGAAGGCAACTATCAATCCCGGGCTGACGCCAACCTGGTTGAGAATGCAATTCGGACACATTAGTGATGACCTCCGGAGTGCGGCTCCCACTGTTGGTTGGACAACGTCGGCAGCTTGACCTCATCTACTTTGTTCAACTGATCGAGGCTGTTGATGGTGACCTCCTTCTCCTCCGGCAGAGTCTTCAGATATGCCACCAGATACCAGCGCTGCTCTTCAGTCAAAATCTCACCCCAGCGCGGCATGCGTGTGCCGACAATGCCTTCTGTGATGCGATAGAACCAGAACTCGTCAGAGTACTGCTTGTAATAAGGGCGAGAGAAGTTGGGCGGCTTTTTCTCCAGAGTGATGGCGTTCGGTCCGTTGCCGTAGCCTTCCAAGCCATGGCAGACAGCGCAGTTTTGCGTGTAGATTCCGCGGCCTGCGTTGGCTGCGGCACTGGAATTGGTGTCAACGCTTTTCCTGCTGGCAAGTGCGCGTCCGGCATCAGTAGTGGTCATGTACTCATCCGGTGCCTGCACGAAGGTCGTCACCGTGCGCCGGTTGCCCAGTGATTGTATGTAGGCGACCAGGTCGTTCATATCGTGATCGCTTAAATAGCTGAAGCTGGGCATGATCGATCCTGGCTTCATGGCGCGGGGATTGATCAGGTGTGCTTTTTGCCATTGCGAGGACATGCGCCCACCCTCATTGGTGAGGTCAGGGCCGGTTCGTGCCGTCCCCAGCTGATGCGGCGTTTCCCAGACATAATCGCCGGCCTTCACCAGCGGTCCGTATCCTCTGTCTTGCAGGCGGGTGAATTGAGTGTGGCAATAAAAACAGCCTTCTCTGACGAAAATGCGCCTGCCGCGAGCCGCATCCGCCACGTCTTCCTTGATCATTTTGTAGTCGTTGCCGCGCCCTGATTCTTTGGGATTGAAGAGCACCATCGGCAGAAGCACTGTCGAGAAGATGATGACGAAGAAGGTTACGACAATACCTATGGCGCCGAGACGATAACTATGCATTAGGCCTTCACCTCCTGTGCCTTGGCTTTCACAGGCACGGCTTGAGGCTTCTGATAGAAGCTCTTGAAGGCGTTGTAGGCGAATAGGACTTGCCCGGTGACGATCATGATGCCGCTTATTCCTCTCAAGAACCAATAAGGTCTAATCTGCAGGCCCCATTGATCGACGGGAATGCCCATCGCCCAGCCGGCGGATTGAATGAGGCCGGCAATGGTGAGGGACGTCATCATCAAAGAGAAGCCCAAGAATTTAAGCCAGTAGTGCGCGCGGATCAGTCCCTGACTGTGCCACTCGCGGCCCGTCAAGCGCGGCATGCTGTAATACAGCGCCGACGTAAGAATGAAAGAGAAAGTGCCGAGGAGCGCGAGGTGCGCGTGTCCGACTACCCACTGCGTAAAGTGCAGATACCAGTTGACCCAGCGTGTCGCCTGGAACGGTCCCTGCACGCAGGTGACGAGATAGAACATGCAAGAGGTGACGGCGAAACGCAGAGGCATATTGGTTACTGCCATGCCCCACTTGCCCTTCATGGTCATGAAGAAATTAGTGAGCACGGTCAAAACGGGCACGAGAAGAAAAACGGAAGAGATGATGGCGATTGCCTTCAACCATTCCGGAACCGGCGACTGCGTGATGTGGTGAGTGCCTGTCGGCGCGTAGAAGAGGGCGATGCCCCAGAATCCAAGCATGGACAAACCATGGCTGTAGAGAGGCGCTTGAGTCAATCTCGGCAAGAGGTAATACATCATGCCGACACCAACAGTGGTGAACCACATGCCGAGAATGTTGTGGCCGTAGAACCAACCGACGATGGCGTCGTTCAGTCCGGGCAGGGCGACGAACGTTCTCTGGCCGATGATGTAGACGAGGGGAAACCAGAAAAGCGAGCCAAGGAAATACCACAAGGAGACATAAAGCTTTTTCACGCGACGATTCAAGATTGTCATATAGATATTGAGGGCGACGAGAATGAGCGCCGTCACCACCATCACATCAAGAAGCGCGCCCAGCTCCGCGTACTCGCGTCCTTCACTGTTGCCGTTCAACAGCGTGCAGAATGCGCCCACCATCACCAGGTTCCAGGCCCACATCGTGATATTGCCCAGCCGCTCGCTCCAGAGCTTGGTTTTGCAAAGGGTGGGGATCATCTGGAACATGGCGCCGACGTAACCCATCGACAGCCAGCCCACAGTCACAGTGTTGACGTGAAACATGCGCAGATGCGGCATGGACAGTTGCGGCACGTTGCGGATCAGATCGGGCATCGAGAATTCCAATCCGCCCATCATCCCGGCGCCCATGCCCCAGAGGGACCACCAGAGCGCAGACATATAGAAATTTCGGCTGGCGCTGCCCTCTTTGCTACTAAAAAACTTGT
>DATNRC010000327.1:0-5180 GCA_036703705.1 Candidatus Obscuribacterales bacterium | reverse complement strand
TATGAGATCGGACCTCGTTCTGTGCTCGACTTGAGCCACAAAGTCAATCTGTTCCAGCAACCCGGGAGGAAGAGCCACCAGTACTTTCTTAGGCATGCCAGTTCCCTTTTTCTTCTGTCAGTAGGAGTAAAGCCAAAAATTTACGAAACCGTGCTCGCGGATAGACGTACGCAAGTTCCACCGTCTATGCTAGGTGCGAGGTGGATTCCATAGATAAATCTACAACCCCTCATCACTTTTTTGAAGAGCTCAAACGCCACAAACTCAAGGAAACTGTGCAAACTAACATAAAAGCTTTCTTGGAATGTCCGGAAGCAAGTCACATCAAGAACTGCACGGCATGCGGGTTTTCAGAAGGCATCAAATCTAACCGTTGAGATTGCGAATTCAGTGTCGGAAAGCCTACCAGAACACCACCGCTTATATATTCACTGCCCATGCGGATCTCCAATAGCCGGAGTATGCTGATGTTATGAGCGACGGTCTGCCTCCCACGTCAAGAAAATTGACTGCCAATATAAAAGCCGCTGGCTGTGCGGCGAAAATAGGCTCGGCGGAACTCAAGCGCGCTCTCTCTTCCTTGCCGCGCATTACCATGCCGGAGCTGATTGCAGGAATAGATAATTTTGAAGATGCAGCCGTTTACAAACTTTCAGAAGAACTTGCAATTATTCAAACAATAGACTTTTTCCCTCCTGTAGTAGATGATCCTCAACTCTTTGGACGCATTGCGGCTACAAATGCGTTATCAGATGTATACGCAATGGGCGGCAAACCCATCCTTGCTCTGAATGTCCTGTGTTTTCCGACTTGCGATTATCCAACCGAGGTAGTAGAAGAAATACTTCGTGGTGGAGCGCAAGCTGTCACCGAGGCAGGTGCTGTTATCGCGGGCGGACACTCCATCCAGGGCCCGGAGCCGATTTACGGGCTTTCAGTAATGGGCCTGGTAAAGCCGGCTCAAGTGCTCACCAATGGTGGTGCTAAAGAGGGCGATTCTCTTGTTTTAACCAAACCAATCGGCACCGGAGTCGGACTTCTGGGTCTCAAAGCGGATCTTCTCTCAGAAAGCGCAAAGGATGAGCTTATAACTTCTCTAACCCGATTGAATGCAAAAACGCTTGAGATTGCTCGCCAATTTTCCCTCAACGCCGCTACCGACGTCACTGGATTTGGACTGGCCGGTCACCTCGTCGAGATGGCTAAGGCCAGCAACCTGGGAGTCTACCTATATATAGATCGCGTGCCGCTGTTGCCGGAAACATTTTCCCTTGCGCAGCAAGGTTTTGTCCCAGCAGGTGCTTACGGCAACAGAAAGTCCTTTGAATCGCAAATCGTCTTGCCGCCCGATCTCGATCTCGCGTTCAGCGACTTGCTTTTCGATCCACAGACGTCGGGAGGTTTGCTCTTTTCGCTCAATGCAGCTGATGCGGGAGCACTGGTCCAGGATCTCAATGACGCAGGCATCAAGGCCAAAGAAATCGGTACTTTTCATAAAGACGCGCCGGGCATTGTGGAGGTGAAAGCATGACCAACGAACAAAAACCTGCGGCCGCTCGGGATGCGCATCTTGATTTGCGCGGCCTCGTCTGCCCAGAACCAGTTTTGAAAACGAAGAAACTTCTCGACAGCTCGCCGGAGCTTTCCAGAGTCGAAGCACTCGTGGAAAGCGACATCAATGTGAGCAATCTCGAGCGCTTGTGCCGCTCAATGAAACTGAAAATGACAAGCGCGCCAGATGGTGAGTTCTTCAGGGTAACAATTGAAAGAAGCGCCCCCGCTGAGCAAACGCCGCATGATAACGAAGCGGCGCCAAAATCGCCGACACAGACGGAGCGCGAAGCGGCGCCAAAATCAGCAAAACAGACGGAGCGCGAAGCGGCGACAGGCACGGTCGTTTTCATCATGAAAGACACGTTCGGAGAAGGAGACAGAGAGTTCAGCATGAGCCTGTTGAATGTCTTCCTGCAAACCGTCTTCGCAGCCGGACACCGGCCGCGCGCTGTTTTGCTCGCCAACACCGGTGTGCGATTGATGGATCCGCAAGCCTCGACTTTGCGCGTTCTCAACGATTTCAAGAACGCAGGAGTGGAAGTTCTCGCCTGTGGATTGTGCCTTGAGTACTACGGGCTCAAGGACAAAGTGCCGAAAGAGCAAATCACAAACATGTTTGCTATCTGCGAATATCTCTTCGCAGCCGATAAAGTCATCTCTCCATAGAAAATTCTTCGTTAATTTCCGTCCCAATCGGGCGAGAAACATTTGACGACAATAAAAATGACGATCACGGTAAAGGCGACCAGGCCAACGCAGACAATGGTCGACAAAGTATGAAATAGTCCGACAAGCTGTCCGACGGCATGCATATCCTCTAACCTGCGCGAAGAGATTCCGTTAGCCTAGTTTAACAATATAGCTTGGCAAAAGATAGCCGTGGACAGTCAATTTCATCTTCGTGACGCCGATTGCATTCGTAATTTCGCCACTGGATATGCAGCGCTCCACCGAGCTTACCTTGTGGCACCCGACTTGAGGAGCTTTTCGACCTCCAGATGGCTGGGCATGGCTTCCCATGCCGTCATCGCCGATGTAGAAAGAGCACCGACGGCATTGGCATAGGAGAGGACCTCCATCCAGCTTTCCGCCGACATTCGATCGATTACTTGCAATGTTTGCTTGCCGTCCGCTCTCGAAACCAGGGCGTGAATGAGCCCGGCCACAAAAGCGTCGCCGGCTCCGAGCTCGGAATGAGCTTCCACCTTGCTGCCAGGACAGTATGCAATTGCGCCGTCTTTCATACAGATAAGGCTCCCGTGCGGCCCGAGCGTCACAACAAGAAGCGGTCGCTCGAGGCTGGCCGTCAGCGCCCGCGCGTATTCAGTGACCCAGGCAAGCGGCTCACCGCTTGCGCGATCGATAGCCTTGAATGCAACACCGCTTCCTTCATCGTCTTCAAGTATGCGCCTATCTTTTGGATCGCTTGCCGCTTCGGCCTTGGGCAATGTTTTGTCGACGTCTGAAAGTGACTCGGCCCAGAATTTCAGCTCGCTCAAATTAACTTTCACAAGCGTGGCAAGCGAAAGAGCCGTCAGGGAGAAACGTCTTGCCTCCTCGTCTTCTCCTGTGGGGAAGCCGGCATCAAAAGAGACAGGAACTGCAAGCGCGCGGGCAATCTCCATCGCCTTGATGACGGCAAAACGCCGCGGTGCCATCGTCAGCGATATTCCTGTGGCGTGCAGAAAAGAAGCACCTTCGAATTGCTCCTTCGTAATTTCATCGGCAACAAGACGATGAGACGCATTCGGCCGCGGCCAATTATGGAAAGTATGCTCTTCATTGGCATGGCGAAATACGTAGCACTGTGCCGTTGGGTATTCGTTATCGACAAACAAATAGGAAAGATCGACGCCTTCACGCGAAAGAATGTCGAGCAAAAATCGACCGTGCGAATCGTCCCCTCTTTTTCCGATCAAGCTGGCGGCCGTTCCCAATCTGCATAAGCCTATCGCGACATTGGAAGCGTTGCCGCCCAGCGAACGCACGAAATCGCGTGCAGTCAAAAAATCGGCGCCGATCGTTGTCGATATCCAATCAACTACGACCTCGCCAATCGTGACTACTGCCATGGTAGTGGTTCACAAGATGAGCACTGTCACAAACTAGACAAGCGCTTTCTTTCCGAGCTCCTTGATGATAGGAGGATAAAGCGCAAAAGCCGGCTTGATTACGGGCAGAAGAGCCAAAGCCTTGTGCACGGGACCCTTGGCCACGATTTTACCGGCAATGATGGCCAGCGGCACATTGACTTTGCCGAGCCAGAATTCGTGAGCGACATCCGCTTTCATGGACATCTCGACGGTCGGCTTAAGAGAAGATTCACCGGTATGAACGTGCATCTCTTTGCCGTCACTGCAATCAATGGTTACGCGTCCGTCGGGCTCGCGATATTGAAATTGGACTATCAGCTTTGATTCGAGCAGCCTGCCCGAGATTTCTGGATCGTTTTTTATCTTTGTCCACAGCTCTTTCTGTATTCGGTGGAGCTCGTCAGTATTCGTGAAAAACGGCATCAGTATGCCCTCTCATATATGGCAATAATATCTTCGACGGTGCTGTCCTTAGGGTTGAACATTATTGCAGGATCTGAGCTTGTTAAAAAGGCCAGCTCTTCAAGCTCTGATCTATCTAACTTTGGCACCCCGACATCCCTTAAATGCCTGGGCAGACCCACTTCAACACAGAGCGCCTCCACCTTGTCGATAAGCGCGCGGGCCGCCTCGGTATCGGAACGCGACTGCGAGATTCCCAAAATTCTTGCCAGGCTTGCATAGCGCGCGGAAATGGCATCCAGATTGAAATGCATGCCGTGCGGCAGGAATATCGAATTTGTGACGCCGTGGTGAGTTCCGAACTTTCCGCCCGTAGCATGCGCCAGCGCATGGACGATGCCCACGCCCGAATTTGTAAAGGCCACGCCGGCCATCGTGCTGGCCACGAGCATTTGCGTGCGCGCCTCGACGTCGTCACCATTTTTGGTGGCACGCGGCAAGTGCTCGAATATGTGGCGCATAGATTCGACGCACAGAGCATCCGTGAAGTGCGAATTGCTGATAATCGCTGAATACGCCTCAATAGCATGAGTGAGCGCGTCCAAGCCGGTTGCTGCCGTCAGCTTAGGAGGCAGAGACAAAGTGAGATAAGGATCAAGAACAGCGGCCTGCGGCGCGAGGAATCTGCTGCCGAAGAGCAGCTTCTTGCCTTCCGCGCGATCCTTGACCATCGCCACCATGGACACCTCGGAGCCGGTGCCCGCTGTGGTTGGCACCGCGATTAGTGGCAAAAGCGGAGATGACAAATTGTTGAGACCCTGGTAGTCAAGAATATCTCCGCCCAACGACAAGCAAATATTGACTACCTTAGCAGTGTCGAGCACTGAGCCGCCGCCGATTGCCAGCACAACATCGCATCCGTCTTGCCGCGCTTGCGTTGCGGCCTGATTGACAACGTCGATGTCCGAGTCGGACGGCACGTCGGAAAAGAGCACTACACCGACATCTTCAAAGCTCTCCAGAATCGGCTTCAGGAGCCCTGTTTTAAGCAGCGGTTGGTCGGTGACGACAAATGCCTTTGTTCCGCCAAGCTCCTTGACAATATCACAAACGCCGTTTGCCGCGTGTTCT
>DATNRC010000326.1:0-4202 GCA_036703705.1 Candidatus Obscuribacterales bacterium | reverse complement strand
GCTGCAGCCTCCCATTTACCGGTCTCGCGGTAGACAAACCCCAACTGATGAAGGGTGGCGCCTATCTCTGGATCGTTCTCCGCTAAGAGTTTTTCCCTTATCTCGAGCGCCTTTTTAAAGACCATTTCCGCATCGGCGTAGCGCTTTTGAGCCGAGAGGCACAGTCCGAGATTGTTTAAGCTGGTAGCGACCTCCGGGTGCGACGGGCCGAGCGCCTTGGCGTACATGGCAGTGACTTTCCGGCAAATCGGCTCTGCCTTGTGATGGGCGCCCATGAAGAAATAGAGCGCCGAGAGGTTGTTCATGCTGGCAACGATGTCCTCGTGCCCGGGGATCAATACATCTTCTCGCAGGCTGAGAGCCTCCAAATAGAGCGGTTCTGCTTCTGCGAATTTTGACTGCTCGAAATAAATCTCCGCCAGATTATCAAGCAGCACGGCTCTTTCCAGCGGATCTGCCGAGGTTTCCGCCTCGAGCAAGGCCGCGCGCAACATTTTTTCAGCCTCGGGAAAGTCGCCGGCTTGAAACGCAGCTGCGCCCTTCTCAGCGTAAATGGTCCAGCTTGCTGTCATCCGCTCCTGCTGATTGGTGAATCGGTCCTCTCAGATATAAATTGCCACACTATAGAGCAATTATCTACCCATCGGATGCTTCTTCTCGGTTTGTACCAAGGATTGATGCGCTTGACACTTGTCTTTGACCTTAGCTGTACACTTTTGAGAAAAGTCCTCTGAATGTCAAGTTTTGGAACTTTCGAGTGGTCAGGAGGGTAAAGTTTTACCGCTTGGTTTTGCCGGCGTCCCGAGACGAAGCGTTCGCCTGGCACCTCAGGGACGGTGCTTTCGAGCGGTTGACTCCTGCCTGGCTTTCTGTTGACATCGCGGACCGATCGGGCGGCATAGACACCGAAGGAGAGGTGCGACTGAATGTTGGTCAGGGTCCGATTAAGTTCACCTGGATGCTCAAGCACAAAGACTTTCGCCGCGGCGAGTCTTTTACTGATTATCAGATACGAGGACCATTCGCTTTTTGGGAACACCGGCGCCACTTCAAAGACAGCCCCGGAGGTACGGAAATTGGCGAGCACATAGCATTTGAGCTGCCTGCGTCGCCTCTTTTCGATGGCGCATGCGCAGTGGTGGAGGCTGAGCTGGACCGACTTTTCAAGTATCGACACCGCGTGTTGATTGATGATTTGACAGCGCTAGCAAGCAAGGAGAAGCAAAAGGCAATGAAGATACTTGTTTCCGGCTCGACAGGACTGGTCGGCTCCGCGCTTGTGCCCTATCTGACTACACAAGGACACGCCGTGGTGCGCCTTTTGCGGCAGGGGGCGACGCATGACGCCCCGGCATCCAAGACCCAGACGATCGACAGTATCAGCTACGATGCCTCTCAGGAGAGCCCTTCGAGTGAGTTTTTGAAAGCGCTCGAGAATGGGGCCTTTGACGCCATCGTGCATCTGGCAGGGGAAAACCTTGCTTCCGGCAGATGGGACGCGGCCAAGAAAAAATCGATTGAAGAAAGCCGCATCAAAGGAACTCGCCTTCTTGCTCGGGCTGTCATGGCTCTGCCACGCCCGCCTCGTGTTTTTGCCTGCGCGTCCGCAATCGGCTTTTACGGTGATAGAGGCGCAGAAAAGCTTGACGAGGACTCCGCTCCGGGCAAGGGTTTTCTTGCCGATCTGTGCCGCAAGTGGGAGGAAGAAACCAAGCCGGTTGCCGATAAAGGCATTCGCGTTGCTAATTTACGCTTGGGCGTAGTGCTGAGTCCAAAGGGAGGCGCGCTCAAGAAGATGCTGCCGCCATTTCAAATGGGCATGGGCGGTCCGCTGGGTTCGGGCAAGCAGTACATGTCCTGGATTGCCATTGACGACGTGGTTTCTGCCGTTGAATACATCCTCACGCATGACAGCATGTCGGGTCCGGTGAATGTGGTCGGTCCACAACCTGCATCAAATGCTGATTTCAGCAAAGAGCTGGGCAAGGTGCTCAACCGGCCGGCATTCATGCCGGTGCCGGAAATGGCTGTGAAAGTCCTCTTCGGAGAAATGGGAGAGGAGCTTTTGCTGTCCAGCAATCGCGTCCTTCCAAAAAAGCTCGAAGCAAGCGGATTTTCATTTCGCTTTCCCACATTGCAAAGCGCATTACGGCACGAATTGGGGCGAGAGTAAGGGCTGGCGTGGCGCACAATAGTGGACAAAATTGGCTGAATTTGGCCCGCTTTTGTGGGCCAATGCGAAAAAGCGATACACAAAAGTGGGCCATGTAGACGAGCAACGTCCGTCGTCGTGCTGCATTCTGACCCCCTTTGTCCGAACACCTTCCTCTCATGGGCATTATTCAGATTGTCCCAGATTCCGTCGATCTTTATAGGTGCTCCGCGCGAGGGCATCAGTCGGGCTTGGCGCGAGCACCTGAGCGAAGCGCGGCTTCACTGCTTAATAAAAACGAGAACGACAACAATTGAGGTAGCGATGACGAATAGCCCCCAAAACACGTAGGCACGCAGGTTCATGGTTCGCTGCTCGAACTGTTTAATTTGCTCGACAACGCTTTGATCCACGACGTCCTCCTCGGCATACGGGCTTGCCGAGTCCATGGCCCGCATGCGAGTGAGGCTTCCACCCCGATTCAAATCTTCGATGCGGTCGGGAAGCTCCGGCCATAAATTAACGACTTGCGTCAGGCGAATCTTCAAGTTCTGGTCCAGCGGTCCCAGTGGTTCTTCGCCATTATCCAGGTAAGCAAACGAGCCGTCAGTCACCAGCAAGAGTTCCTTTATAGCTTCATAACCGGTAATGGTGCTGTTCTCGATGCGCCCGCCAACGAGAAAGATGCTTCTGCTGATGCCGATCTCTCCCTTTAAGTTGTTCTTGGGGCTTGCTATCTGCAAAACGCCGTGCTGGACTTTGCGGAGCTTCATGATTGCCCATAGCACTTCACGCGGTCTGCGGTTTTCCCAAATTTTGCCGGATTGAATTGTGCGTTGCTTACCCATTTTGGCCAGTTCCAACGCTCCTGCATGTCTGAATGAAGATCAGGTACCGGAACGATTGTAGCCCAATTTTTTCTGGCGCGGCGTTAGCGCAAGCTCAAACTGGACTAAATTGTTTTTCGTTGCAACACTTGCCAAAGTGCGCACGGACAACCTCTTGCCTGCGCTGTTGAACAAGCGCAAAGCGCTTCTCAGCGGCGCGAAAGCAGTCCTGAGGTGTGAGCTGAGGAAAGCTATGTCCTTATCACCAGATTGACGGGACAGTGGTCGGAACCCATTATGCTGGGCTCGATGGCTGCGTGCGCCAGGTTTTTCTCCAGCTCTTCTGATGCAAAGAAATAATCAATGCGCCAGCCGACATTCCGCGCTCTTGCCTGGGTCACCATATGCCACCACGTGTAGTTCTCCGGCTTGTCATTGAACAAGCGAAAAGTGTCTAAATATCCGGCGTTCGTGAATTTGTCCATCCATGCCCGCTCCACGGGCAAGAAGCCGGAAATCATCTCATTGCGCTTGGGGTGGGCCAGATCAATTGGCTTGTGAGCGGTATTGAAATCGCCGCAAATTACTAACTTCTTGCCCTCGCGGCGGAGCTTCTGGGCGAATTTCAAGAAAGCATCATAAAAATTGAGCTTGTATTGAAGCCGTTCTTCGCTGGCTTTGCCGTTTGGAAAATAAATGTTCAACAGTGTGAAGTCGCCATAGTCCAAAACCAGCGTTCTGCCTTCGCAATCAAATTTCTTGATGCCCATGCCGTGCCTTACAGCGAGCGGTTTTTCCCGCGTGTAAACAGCAACGCCACTGTAGCCCTTTCGCTCGGCGTGGCTGAAATAACTGTGATAATCCCGGTGGATAATCAGGTCCGCAGTGAGCTGATCTTCCTGAATCTTCGTCTCCTGCAGACACAGAATGTCGGAGCCATCGCGTTCGAACCACTCGAACAGTCCTTTCTTCTTGATTGCTCGCAAACCGTTCACATTCCACGACGTGATTTTGAGCTTCGCCACGTTTAACCATCCTCATCCCAGAGATTTGCCTTTATTGCCGGAGATTTACATACTAGCGGCAATACCGTTTCCTTAATTTCTGAGTTTTCGGGGACGGCCCACGGGTAGAGTTATTTTCACTTGGGGCGAAGTGCGGAAGGAGCGATGTTTGGATTTAACCACGAGTGGATAGTTGCTCATCTTGCGCTTGACCCCACG
>DATNRC010000325.1:0-9373 GCA_036703705.1 Candidatus Obscuribacterales bacterium | reverse complement strand
GCGAGCCGTAAGAGCCGCATCGATGGTCGGAATGGGTACGCCCAGCTCCAGAGCGATTTCGCTTGTCCATTTGCCGGTCCCTTTCTGCCCCGCTTTATCAAGAATAATGTCCACGATCGGCTTCCCGGTTTCCGGATCTTTGACAGCCAAAATTTTCGCCGTAATTTCGATGAGAAATGAGCTGAGAATGCCGCCGTTCCACTTATCGAAGACACGGCCGATTTCCGGAGCGCTAAGCCCAAGTCCTCGTTTCATGACGTCGTACACTTCGGCAATCAATTGCATATCACCATACTCAATACCATTGTGCACCATCTTTACGAAGTGCCCGGCACCGTCCGGACCCAGGTAGGTGACACACGGGCCGTCATTGACCTTGGCGGCAATCGCTTCCCATATGGGGCGAATGCATTCATAAGCCTTGCTGTCGCCGCCGGGCATCAAGGACGGACCCCAGAGAGCGCCTTCCTCGCCGCCGGATACGCCGGAGCCGATGAAATAGATGCCGTCGTCTTTGAGCGCCTTCTCACGGCGCAAGGTGTCCATGAAATGTGAGTTGCCACCGTCTATGATGATGTCGCCCTTCTCGAGAAACGGCTTAATTTTTGCCACGGTGGCATCCACAGCCTCACCGGCCTTCACAAGCAGAATGATTTTGCGGGGACGTTTGAGGGCCATAACAAAGGACTTTTCATCCTTCATGCCGAGAACCGACTTTCCCTTTGCCCGCTCAGCCATAAACTGATCGACCTTCTCGACGCTGCGGTTGTAGACCGCTATCGGATATCCGTTGCGCTCGATATTGAGCGCAAGATTCTCGCCCATCACGCCTAGACCAATCAAGCCAATTTCAGCTGTTTCAGACATTTGAAGCGCCTCCCCTCAAGGTTGTTCGATTATTTTGGCCAGGCTTTTCCCGGCAGACTCATTCCCCGGAGCCGATATGGGAAAGATTCGTCTTGGCTGCGGCTTCGCGGTCTACGAACCATTCCAGCTCTCCCTCATGCGGCCTAACCAATTGCGACGGGTATTTAACTTCATCGCTGCTCAGAATATCAGCCAGCACGTCTGCCTTTTCGCTTCCCGACACGACAAAGATGATGTGCCGGGAGCGGTTAATGAGCGGCAACGTCATTGTTATACGCCAGCTCTTGAGCCGCTCGACGTAGTTAGCTACCACAAGGCGGCGCATTTCACTGAGCGCGGCAGTGTTCGGAAAGAGAGATGCCGTATGGCCGTCGGGGCCGAGGCCCATGAACATAAGATCGAAGGCCGGCCAGTCCCCCTCTTTGACGCCGAAAAACTTTCGGATCGTGTTTTCATAATCCAGAGCCGATTGAGCGGGATCTTTGTCCTGCCCTTGCGTGGGGAAAAGATTCTCATGGGGAATCTTCAGCTTGGACAGCATGGACAGCCGAGCCATGCGAAAGTTGTTGTCCTCACTGTCATCGGGAACGCAGCGCTCGTCGCCCATGAAGAAATACACTTTCGACCACTCGATGCGTTGCGCCACCTCCGGTGATGCCAGCCTTTCATATATGACCTTCGGAGTATGGCCGCCGGAGAGCGCAACGGTGAATCGTCCGCGCCGTTTAATGGCTTCTTCGCTGAGCCATATGAATCTCTCGATCGTGACGTCAACAAGGTCGTCAACCGAGTCGAAAATGCTGAGCTGCCTTTTTTGGATGCTTGAAGATTGCATTTCCTATTCCTTTTTCCCTTTCCGAGCGGCGGAGATGGTTTTGCCTATTTCATCAATGAGACGCAGTGTCTCTGCGTACACAAGATCTCGCTTGCTAAATTCCAGTTCGTTGTCAATGAGTTTCGCCTCACCGAGCTCGCTGAAGGACTCGGCGCTCTGGTTCAACTCTTTGCAGCCCGCTTCGGACGCCGGATGGACATACAGGCATGGAGTTCCCGGCTTCTGCTCCACGGTCACGCTTTTTGCAACAGGCGTCTCAACAGAGAGCGTCACCGAAAAGACCGTGCCCCGCGAGACGCGATCGCAAGGCAGGGCCAAGAGTCTAACCGTTACCGCCCGCCCCCGATCGTCGAACTTCAGGAGGCCGCCGTTATCATCCAGCTCCACGCCTATTACTTTCCATTGCAGCCGGGAGCCGAGCCAGGCTGCAAGCAGCAAAGCCTCACAGCTCGCGCTCGCATCAGTTCCGGCATCGCCCTTGACGGCATAGCAAATGCGCACTTCCGAAATGCTCTTCAGCGATGCGATGGTAAGCGGGCCCCCTCCGTCTTGAAAAGCATTGGCGATGGAATTTCGCCACGGAAAAAGGCGCCCCCAGGCAACGTCGGACACTACTGGTTTGGCCCCGAATTCGGCGCTCAGCAAAGCCAGCTTGTTGAAGAACGACGGCAGATCGTGAGCGCGTCGAGAATCGACGACCAATCTGTCGATAAAGCGCAGGAAGGGTTCGAGATGCTGGCGGTCGAGATCGCCTGCTCGCCACCACAGAAGCACGGGCAGGTCAGGTATTACCAGCGGTGCCACGACGCTGGCCAGCTCCTTTGTTCCTTCACCTTCATAACGCACGGTAATTTGCTCCGAGCAAATCTGCTTGAGGGCGCGGGCGTCGGCCACATGACAGCGTGCCGAAACCCAGGCTTCGATGCGTCGCGCCTGGGACTTGCGCGAGATGGCAAGGATTGCTCTTGATGGATGCTGGATGGCTATTTCGTCCAGGACGTCAGAACCAGCCACTTCGGCATCGGCATCGGTGCTGTACAGCACGACATTGGCAGAGCAAGCGCGCATGACATTGCTCGGCCGTTGCTTGCCCTGGTCGCCATCGTCCTTCTCGTCAGAGGCCGCGGCAGCATTCCAGAGCTCTTTCAGTTCTTTTTCTATGCGACCGACGTCGACTTGCGTCAGCTCGCCGGCAAGGAAGGCTTGCGTCTCAATCGTCGATTTAAACTTCTTGTCTTTCTGGGCCGTCATATTACAAGCGCCTCCACATATGTCCGGTTGAGGCAATCAATTCGTCCGCCTGCTCAGGTCCTGATGAGCCGGCCGAATAATTAGGGAACGATTGAACATCTCCCTTAGCTCTGGCCCAGGTGCTGAGCACAGGCTCGATGAACTGCCATGACATCTCAACCGAGTCCGTGCGGGCAAAGAGAGATGCGTCTCCGACCAGGCAATCATGAATGAGGCGCTCATAGGCGCTCGGGCTGCGCACACCAAATGCGGTGCCATAATTGAAATCCATATTGAGCCATCTGAGCTGCGTCGTCGGCCCGGGCTGTTTGGTCGCGAATTTGAGTGAAATCCCCTCATCAGGCTGCACTTTGAGCACCAGCACGTTGGGGCTCAGTCCGTCGGCCTGCGCGCTCGGATCGAGGCTCTGCCCGGTCAGGCCCTGGAACAGTTTATGCGGTGCTCGTTTGAAGTGAATCGCGATTTCCGTCAAGGCCTTGGCCAGGCGCTTGCCCGAGCGCACGTAAAACGGCACATCCGCCCAGCGCCAGTTATCAATAAACAATTTGAGCGCCGCATATGTTTCCGTCATCGAATCCGGCGCCACCCTTTCTTCCTGCCTGTAAGCGGGCACGTTCTGGCCCAGGATGAAGCCAGGACCGTACTGCCCTCTGACGGCAAATTTGTCTACTTCATGCTCCTGTATCGGGCGCAATGATTTGAGAACTTTGACTTTCTCATCACGCGTATCTTCAGCTCCCAGGGAGATGGGCGGCTCCATGCCGACAAGCGACACGAGCTGGAGCATGTGATTCTGGATCATGTCGCGCAGGGCGCCCGCCTCCTCATAATAAGCTCCCCGCCCTTCGACACCCAGCGTCTCAGCGATTGTAATTTGAACATGATCGACATGCTGCCTGTTCCAGAGCGGCTCGAAAATGCCGTTGGCAAAGCGCAAAACCATGATGTTTTGCACTGTCTCCTTGCCCAGGTAATGGTCGATGCGATACACCTGATGCTCGTTCAGCACCTGATGAATGTGCTCATCGAGAGCCACCGATGAAGACAGATCGTGACCGAATGGCTTCTCGACAATCACTCTCTGCCAGGGCGCATCATTCAACTTTTGCTTGGAGATCAACTTGGCATGAGATAGCCTGTCGATGATGACATCATAGAGGCTGGGCGGCGTCGAAAGATAAAAGACGTGATTGCCCATCGTGCCGTGGCGCTCTTTCAGCTCATCAAGCAGTTTGGCAAGTTGCGTGAATGCGTCGTCGTCGGAAAAGTTGGACGGAAGATAATAGAGCGATGCCGTGAACTTATCCATGCTCTCCTGCTCGACCTTGAGGTCGGGCGCATAGCGAACGATGGACTCCTTCATCGCTTTGCGGAATTCTTCGTGCGTCATGGCGGTTCGTGACGTCCCGACGATAGCAAAATTGCGAGGCAGCAAACCATCGATGTAAAGCGCATACAAAGCCGGCAGGAGCTTGCGTTTGGTCAAATCACCGTGGGCCCCCAATATGACCATGGAAAAGGGATCGGCAATGCGCTCTTTTGTAAGGCCTTCCAGGAGCGGATTTTCAGCAATTGCGCTAGGACTCATCTAAACCACCTCGGAGGTATTGCGTCTATGGAAGCCACTTGAAAGCACCCGATCAATCTCGGGCCTCATCTATAAGTATGTGAGGGAAAAGACTACTACTTTTTCGTCAATTTGACATTGAATTAACCGCGCAAGCTCAACAACATTTGGCAGCCGGTAAGGCAATGCGTGCCTGTCCGGCACGTTTTTGACCGATTGCCCGGTCAAAAACGGCACGATGAGCATTTTTCTCCTGTTCGATTGATATTGAAGCAGGGTTTCAAACATTCAATTTCTAAACTGTTGCATTGGCAGATCAACGCCTGCCGCCTGCCCGTAAAGTTGAAGTGTCAGTGTCACGGTCGCGCAAGGCGATCTCGTCACCTTGCGCATTGCCGCGAAAGGATTCCTCATGCAAAGCGCTTTTCAAAATCAGCGAGGCTCTCCTCAATATGGGACCGCTGCTCCATACAACGGGCAAGGACACGGGCAGCATACAAGGGCAATCAGCGCGCTTGCAGTCAACGACGTGCACTCTAAGCTCAACCGGACGCTTCAGAAAGAAGTGGTGCGCGTGAGAAGCGAAGAGCAGGTAAAGAATCTCCTGAGATGTCTTCCTAAGGATGAAACGGTGTCCATATGCGGCGCAAAACACGCAATGGGAGGTCAGCAATTTTTAAGCGGCGGTATCTTATTCGATACCGGCCATTATCGGCGCATCATCGACTTTTGCCCGACGAGCGGTCTGATTGAGGTGGAATCAGGCATTTTGTGGGCGGATCTGGTGCCCGCGATCAATGCTTTATCTTCAGGAAAGAAACGCTGGTGTATTGTTCAAAAGCCCACAGGCGCGGACGACATCAGTGTCGGCGGTTCACTGGCGGCCAACATTCACGGGCGAGTGCTCAATCGAAAACCATTCGTCTCCGACATTGACTCATTGAGAATCATCATGGCCGACGGCTCTACACTCAACGCATCACGCCACCAAAACTCTCAACTCTTCAAGCTTGCAATCGGCGGTTATGGTCTCTTTGGATTTGTTTCTGCGGTCACATTTCGACTCATGCCCGTGAAGAATTTTTGCCGTTCTGTTGAATTGATGACGGCAGATGCGCTCATTGACCGTTTCCACCAGCACATCAAAGAAGGCGCCGAGTATGGGGACTTTCAGTTCGAAATAGACAGCAGCAGTGATCACTTTCTAACTGGCGGCATTCTTTCCGTGTATAAACCGACCGCAAAAGACTGCGACGGAGATGGCAAGACGAAACGCCTTACGCCCTCCGAGTGGAGCGAGCTTATCAGTCTTGCGCACAACGACAAATCGCAAGCCTTTCGAAAGTACAGCCGGCACTATCTGGCTACGGATGGTCAGGTATATTCCTCAGACGATTTCCAATTGACCACATATTTAGCCGGTTATCATGAATCCCTTCACAATTTGAAAGGGAAAGGCGCCGAGCGCTCTTCGGAAATGATCACGGAGCTTTATGTGCCGCGGAAGCGCTTACCTGAGTTCTTAATCAATGCAGCTGAGGCGCTGAGAAAACAAAAGGCCGATGTTGTTTATGGTACGGTGCGCCTGATTGAGCGGGACGATGAGACATTCCTGCCCTGGGCGCGTCAAGCATATGCATGCGTCATTTTCAATCTCCACGTCGATCACAATCACTCGAGCATCGAGCGTTGCAAACGCGCTTTCCGCACCTTGATCGACCTTGCCCTGGCGCTCGACGGCTCATACTATCTGACCTATCATCGCTACGCGACAAAAGATCAGGTTTTAACGGCTTATCCCCAAATGCCGGAATTCTTCAAAGAGAAGGCACGCTTCGATCCTGATTTACGTTTTCAAAGCGAGTGGTACAAGCATCATATTCAGTTGCTTGAAACAGGCTCATAAAGCCAAACCGGGCGGGTCAGCTCGTTGGAGAAGGGTTATGGCAGCCGGCGGCGTCAATCCGGTATCGCGTCGTCAAATTGGACATTGACGATTTTCACGCCTCGCCCTTCCAGAAAGTCTATGACATCCGTGCCGTTGTCTCTCAACGGCCACAGCGGCACTTCCATTTGTGCATAAGGAGCATGAAATATGATGGCAGCTGAGTCGCGGTAAGGGTAATACTCCACATATTTCACATCATCGAGAAGGACGATTTGCGTGGACTGCGATTTCGAGACCTGGTCGTCCGTGTAAAGCACAGCCTCAGTGTCGGTAAGCTCGAAGGTAAATCGCCGGTTCGCATCACGATAGAGTGAATAGCTCATAAATGCAAGAAAGCCGCCGAATGCAAGCGTCGAGATCATGAGAATGGCGCCCCAGTACATATTGTGAGTAAGGCAATAAATGCCGACGATGAGCCAGGAGACAACAAAAACCCAGCCTGCCGACACGGCCACGACCATGGGCATCAAAGCCGTCCGCCTCGAAAAGGGCTTGGATTGCAATCTCATTAAAACTGCGGAGCTCGAGCTGACCATATCAGCCACCTTTTGGGCACCTACTTACATATTCCCAATATTTACGGCAAAGATAGCGATCGGATGCCGGCCATGTGAAGGAAAGTAAGAGTGAGAGGACAACCGGACACTCTGGCGCACGGAGGCGCTGGCTGGGCCCTCACCGCTCAGTTCGTGGCGAGCAATCGCAAAATCGAGGCTTTGCTGATTAATTGCCGAACAAAAGCAACACCATCGAGAAAGTGCCGCTGTTCCATAAGCCATGGGCAATCATCGCGGGAAAGATGCTGCGCGTCCTTTCAAAAACAAAGGCGAAAAGACTGCCCAAACAGAAAAGTGGAAGAAACCCGCCCAAATCAAGGTGCACGCCGGCAAAGACTAAGGCGGAAACAACTACTGACGGAAATACGCTCCAATAGCGCCTCAGCCCTCTGTAGAGGAAACCGCGAAAGATTGTCTCCTCAACAAACGGCGCGAAAAAGCCGAGCGTCAAATAAAAGACCATAGTCGCAAAGATATTGGACGATCGTGCGGCTTCCATGACGAGCGCAATAATCGGATTGTTCGATCCCTCCGAGCCAAGATATTTATTGGCAACCACATAGGCAATGACCACAATCGGCACAGCGGCAAACCAGGTGAACAATCCATAAAAGGCCAGTCTTACAGGTCCGTTTCGCTCTACTTTGAATTTGAGGCAAATGCCATCCAGGAATTTCATGCCTTTTGGTTTGAGAGCAAGGAAATAAACGTAAAGCAAACCCGGCCCATTGCTCAGTATGTAAAATCCAGCCGTGGCAAGGGAGGCGACAAAAACCCCGTATTGCATCAAATGAAGTGACTTCAAAGTTGATTGCAGGCTGAGCCCAACCAATAGCTGAGTGGCAATCCAGGCCAGCAAAACTGAATAAATCGTCTTAAAGCCGTACGGCGCAGGCGAGGCTATTTGTGCTGTGTGCTCGGGGCTGCTTATGCGCCGCGGCAAAAAGAAAAGCTGAATGAGAATTACGAAAATACCGACGACAAATGAAATGCCGAAGATGACTACGAAAAAAACAAATCTGGCAAGGAAATTCGTGTTGCGCTCATCGTACTCACGGATTAAAGGTCCAATCGCCTCATTTTGCTTCGTAATCTTATATAGATGGAATAACGCTGCCGTTTTGTACCAACCCTCCGGAAGATTGGCATCAATCACTTGTTTCACTTGCTTGCCTTCACTGGCGGTTACCTTGCCGGGGCCATAAAGCTTCTTGAGAGCATCCGCAAGGGCTTTCGCCTCAGGAGTGCTCATGCTGTTGAGCCCTCCTAAAACCGCGTGAATATCCTTGCCCTCTTCTTTGCGAACAACGGCCAGCCTGGCCATAACGGGGACGTTCTCCGGCGACTTTACGAGCGCTTTATTGACGAGCTCCTCGGTTTGTTGGAGAGCATTGCGCCGCTGCTCGAGCAAAAGCCTGTTCGATGACGAGCGGCTTACCGTTTCGACAGCAGCCTGCAGTCTGACCAGAATGTCCGCTTTGTCCGCATCGACGAGCGAGCTTGACTTCATTGTTTTGCTGCCGCTCGTGACTGACGTCCAGACCGTTGCCACGACGAATAAGGAAGCAAGCAGAATAAGAGCGTTGCTAGCGGCCGATTTGGCACGATCTTGCGCCATGAGAGCACAAGCCGAAAGGACGGCCAGTCCGATGATCCAGAAAATGGTGATATGACTCAATTGGCTACCGCAAGCAGCTAGGAGGCTGTCAGGGATCCGTGACCCCGTGCTCTGCATTCTAGCGCCAGTAAGAGGCTGAGCACGGACCTGTTAAGACAAACCTTATTCGCCGCCCATCGCCCCGCCGTCGCCGCCGAAGAAGCTCTGACCGTATTCGCCCAGCTCACCGAAGCCGGAGAATTCGCCGTAATCGCCAAATCCGTCGAGGCCGCCGAATTCCGTTCCCGTGTCATGCAGGAAGTCGTTGGTGTCCCGATCGCGGAACATGTAAGGGTCGCCCTGCGGCACCTGGTCAGGATAATAACCCCAGGGAAACCGCCTTGACAGGCGGCGTCTCATGAGAAAACGAGGCAGTCTGATGAATCCCAATCCCATGAGGACTACGATTGTGAAGATAAGCTCAGTGATTAGGATTTTGCCCCACTGCATATTGCTTCTTTTGCCGCTTGCCGGTCCCTGCCCGTCAGCCGTTGAATGAAGCTTTTCGCCCTTATCAATCGGTTTATGGAATCGTAGGCCCAGACAGCCTGGAAGTCAACAGATTAAGTGGGAATTCTACTATTCTGCTTCGGTCAAAATTGCTACTTTTTGCTGGCCGACGGTGCTCACTGACATGCGGGGGCCTTGCGTCCGCTTGAACTGTTCGATGTACCGTCTGAGAGCTTCTCTT
>DATNRC010000324.1:0-9884 GCA_036703705.1 Candidatus Obscuribacterales bacterium | reverse complement strand
TACAAGCCATTGACGGAAACATCGCCTTCAATACTGGCGGCTTCCAGCCCCTCACTCTCGACACAACCGGTGGAATAATCGACGCCGGCACCGGTACCGTTACATTCGGAACGGCATTTCTCAACACCGGATTGCCTGATTTTGCCAACCCAGGCGCGCTTCTGACAGTAAGTGGCCTTAACAACGTGAACGCGGGAACGATCGTGTTCAACGGAATACTGCCACCACCGCCACCACCGCCACCGCCGCCTGGTCCTGTTTTGCCACCCGGCGGAAGCGGCGGCACAGGAGGAACTGGACTCGATGGGCAGTTGGCAAACAATCAAGGGTTGCTTGATTCCCAGTTGGGAACGCGTTTGCCGACGGACACTACTCCATTTCAGCAAGGGCATGTTTCCAGTACGAACTACCAGCAGCTTTATGCCAAACAAATAGGCAAAGGCAAGGGTCGCGGACTGATACCGGGTGCCACAACTTATGCATCGGATTTCAACGTAGAAGAAGCGACGCGTCTCACGAATCTGGGCATCAAGCTCGGTCCCAACACGGGCGGAAACTATATTGATCTCCATGCCGGCAACGTCGTCTTTGCGCCCTCGAAAAACATCGTCGTCGGCACTCATGAGGGCACCGTCCATATTCCTGCCGGCGCCGTGGCTCTTGTCATGGAAAGCGGGGCCGACGTTGCAGTCTACGATCTTCATCAGAGAGGCACGAAGGGAATTCAGATCGTTGCCGGTAAGAAGCTGATCAGCCTCGATCCGGGACGAGAAGTCGTGCTGAGCAGACAAAAATCATCCGACTTCCGCGACGTCATGCACGACTGCAAGAGCATTGGATTCAGGAGCCCCAAACACGAGCAGATCAACGGAGATATTCGCGCATTTGCCATGGACTTCTCCATTCCTTCCGCAATCGCCAAAACCGTCCCCTTGAGAAACATGATGAAGTCGGACGACAGCATGGACAGAAAAGCGATTCGCAGGATCATGATGAACGCTGTCCTGCTTGAGGAGTCAACTTCTCATCGCGGACCGTTCTCCACGGAAGATAGCAGCGGCTGATGAGACTAGCTTGATTCTCCTGAGAGACTTCGCCGCGTGATTGCACTCGTCGACGCTGTTCCGTTTAACTTGTTTGCGGTTGAGCGCGAACACGTTTGGATTTGGAACTTCACCGCATGATTGCATGCGTCGACGTTGTTACTTCAGCGTTAAGGCGGCGCGAGAAGTTCAATAGCGATTAGGCGAGTAACATAAACCGAATGTTGAGCGGTTAAAATTTCTTGGGTTCAAATGCAGGAGCCTTAATAATTGATATCCGCATTTATATGGAAGCAAATTGCGAGATTAGACAATGAAGAAGAATGTTGACCTTCTCCGGATGAGCAATCTGTCGCCTGAATCTTGCCCGCGTGCGATGCTCATGCTAACAGTGGTTATAGCGATTTTCGCCTCCTCACTCGGGCCCTGTTCGGCAGACGATTCTTCAGGCACCAAATCACAACCATCGCCATCGCCGGTGAAGATCCCCGTCTCAGGCGCTCAAGAAAGGAGCGCTAGCGAAGATTCCCCGACTGCCGACCCGCTAGCACAAGAAAAAATCATCATCAAACACGGCGAGGAGTTCATCGTTTTTGATCGAAGTGGGCAGATAAAGCGCAGTCCCCGCTCGCCCTTCGGTGTGTATCGCAGCGACACTCGCTATTTCGATCACTGGTGTTTCACTGCTAACGGTATTTTTCCTGAGTTGCTCTCCACGACCTCAAACGGTTACAGCGCGGCATTCGTATACGGCCTCAAATCGAGCGATAAAACTCCGGACAGGGATATCAGTATTCAACGAGAAATCGCATTGCTTGATGGTGCCTCGGAACGAATTACCATCACCAACTTCTCCTCTCAGAGTGTTATTTTGAACCTTAAGGTAGAATGCGGCTGCGACTTCCGCGACATGATGGAAATCAGAGGGTTCAGCCGAAAACATCACGGCAGGTTATCGCCACCGGCCATGAGAGAGGCCGTGCGGCGATGGGAGTTCAAATACGAAGGACTGGATAAGACGACACGCCTGGCAACATTTGCCGTAACCCCTCACGAACAAGCAGACTCCACTTTGGTCTCCCCGCGCAGCAAAAGCGAAGAGCAGTCAGGCTCATCGAAAAAAGTCAATGCATGGGAATGTCCGGAGCAGTCATACGTTGTGCACGCCTGGAAATTGGAATTACCTCCACATTCCGAGAAGCGCATTGAGCTCGAAGCCGGCATGTCGGAGGGGAGTTCACCTTTCGATGCCGCGAAGTCTCAAATATCCGTTTCGTTTGCCGACAGGCTGAAACGTGCCCACTCCGCCTACGCCGAATGGCTCAAGACTTGCGCAGCGATATGGACGAACAATGAAACCTTCAATGCCATTCTGGACCGCAGCTACCGAGATCTGTACATTCTGCAGCAGAAAACTCCTAAAGGTCCATGCCTTGCCGCCGGTTTGCCGTGGTATGCATGCGCATTCGGACGGGATCAGGCAATTACAGGGCTGCAAACTCTCACCTTCATGCCGGATCTGGCGAATAACGTAATCCGGGTGTTGGCAGCCTATCAGGGCAAAATAGTGGATGCCGCGAGAGAGGAAGCTCCCGGAAAGATAATGCATGAGCTGCGCGTCGGAGAAATGGCACGCACCAGGGAAATACCTTTCAGGCCCTACTACGGAACCGTCGATGCGACTCCGTTGTGGATCATGCTCGTCGGCAAATATGTAACCGCCACTGGTGACAGGGCGCTGGCGGAAAATATCTGGCCAAACGTTGAAGCTGCGCTTGCATACCTGAAGAAGAGTCAATCCGCAGAAGGATTCTTGCATTATGGCGGCGGAGGCGCTCTTGCAAATCAATGCTGGAAAGACTCCGGAAATTCGATCATGCACAGAGACGGCAAACTAGCACAGCCGCCCATTTCCGTCTGCGAAGTGCAGGGGTATCTATTCGACGCTTACATGCGGGCGGCAGACCTGTGCGCGCTCCTGGGAAAGGCTGACATGACTCCGGAATTTGAGCACCGAGCGGAGTCTCTCAAGAAGCAGTTTCGCCAACACTTTTGGCTCGACGGCAACAAATATATCGCGCTGGCTCTCGATAAGTCCGGCAAAAGATGTGCCGTATTCAGCTCCAACCCCGGACATCTCTTGCTCACGCAAATTTTGGAAGAATCAGAAGCCGACATCATAAGCAAACAGCTAACTGATCCATCCCTCTTTTGCGGCTGGGGGATTCGTACGCTGTCAAAAGACGAAAAAGCATACAATCCGATGAGTTACCATAACGGCTCTGTCTGGCCGCATGACAACGGAATGATTGTCTCCGGCCTCTGCGCACGCGGACATAAGGGCGAAGCCCTCAAGATTGTCGAAGGCCTCTATTGTGCCGCTTCGACCGACAGCGATTTGCGCCTTCCTGAGCTGTTTTGCGGCTTTGACCGGGGAGACTCCAAAGCTCCAGTGGCGTATCCGGTGTCATGCTCACCCCAGGCATGGGCCGCCGGCTGCCTCTTTCAGGTGCTCGATGCTTGCCTCGGACTGAAACCCAGAGGACTGGAGCACACGCTCGAAATAGACAAGCCGAAGCTGCCTCGCTTTCTCAACGAGTTGACCATCACCGGTTTGAGGGTGGGAAGCGATTCGTGCGATTTGCGCTTTACAAGAATTTCTGCTCCAGCTGCAGCTCATGAAAATTACATCGTGGGCTGCGAGATTTTGAAGAAAACCCCGGCCCTTAAAGTAGTCATTCATGGCGAATGAGGTAAAAAGCCGCAGCCTGCACCGGACAAGAATGACGGACCCTGAGCATCTCACTCTCGGCTTGCCGTAGATAGTGTCGAAGCCGTCAATTGCTATAATGCCAGAAGGCTTATCTTCAGGCAAGGTTCGGACTTATGAAAACGCAAAATCGTTCGCTTGTGATTTCGGCCGCCTCTTTTCTGTGCTTCCTCAGTGTTTCCGAAGCTCTTGCAGAACAAGCGCCAACAACGCTTTCAGTGAAAGTGGGATATTTCAATCTGGGTTTGGTGAAAGCATCATTTTCCGAGGCAGCGAATGCAGAGGCGATAAGAGCGCGGGCGGAAGCGCAGCTCCGCGAAGATGTCGATAATTCGATTCAGCGGCTGAAAAAGATGCAGGAAGAGAAAAAGCCTGCCGAAGAAATTCAAAAGACACAACGTGAGCTGCAATTGATAGTCAGCGCCAAGCAGGAGGCACTCGCTCAGCTGGTCGATGCAGCGTCGCAATCCGTGAAAGCCAAGATCGCTCAAGTCGCTCTTGCTGTGGCTAAGGAAAAAGGACTGGATATCGTTGTTGACGGTCAGGGCATATTCGTCGGCGGCGACAAATTCCTCAACAGCGGCATCGATGTGACGACGGAAATGCTCAAGAAGCTTGGTCCTCAAAGCGCTGCAGCTCCCGGTGCGACAACAAGCGGCGCCGCGAAAAAACCGTAAGGTCCAGCCGAGGAGCCTCAGGCGATGTCACGCAACCAAGTCAAGTAGTGAGTTTGCCCTTGATATAAGTCATAATACGCAAGTGGTCGTCGCGATGCACTGATGCTGGCTTCTAAGTTATTTGTCTATATCGCACTCGGCGTACCGGTGACGCTTGCCGGTGCCGGTCCTGCACTTTGCCAGGGAGAGATTCTTACACCGATTACATTGCATTCAGCCAATCAGGCGCTGGCGCAAGCGCCACCGCGAGAAGCCGTTCCTAACCCAACTGTCATCCCCACCGATGTCACACCGGTCGGCATAGGCCAAGAACGTGAACTGATAAGACCCGGCTGGCGCTTTTACTTGATGCAGAAGTTGCCGCCGCGAATGTGGTTTACCTCTTCAACGGAAGTCACGCAGAGACTGGAAACCAACGTTTTCTTCACCGAGCGCGACCAGGAAGCAGACTATGTTTTCCGGGTCAACCCCAACTGCACTTTAGGTTACGATCTGCGCCAAAACACAAGCGCTTATTGCAACTACTTCGTGATCAAGGACGTCTTCGCCGATCACGGTGTGCTGAGCTATCCGACAACACAATCCCTATCGATGGGCCTGCGCCAGCAAATTCCTATTCGCGCGCGCACGAATATCCAGCTGGACTATCAAGTAAGAGAACTTTGGCAAGCCGTCAAATTACGCCAGGCAGACATGATTCCCGGAGTCACCATCACTCGTGTCTTCACGCCCAAGCTGATCGGCTTCGCCAACATCAATCTTCAGATGCGCAGCCGCAATATATTTCAGGGTCCGACGCGTGAGATAGATCCCTTTTACACACTGGGCATGCTTTACAGGTGGCGGCAGTGGAATTTCTTGCTTGTTGATACTTACGTGAGCAACTTTCGTTATCGCGACGCCATTCCCAACCAGAGCAATCAGGCTATGATTGCGGAATTCGAAGCCTCGCACCCAATTTCCAAAAAATTGCCCGGGGTGGTGGCTTTTCTGCGGTGCGAGCCGATCTGGAACTGGGGAGCGCACGGAACGCCCGGGTTGAGCGGATTTGACTTTCGATTGTTTTCCGGCTTGCGTATTTCTTTCAACAAACCTTCGTATTACGCCTCGCTTAATAAGCTGAGACAACAACTGAAAGAAGCCGGCAAAGAGCCGGTTACCAGAACTTCGAGAAATCCTGCTTCCGACTCGCACAAGCAAAGCATAGCGGCAAAATTTCCTCAAGAAGACCCGCAAGAGCCGCCATCTGAAGGCAAGGATTCAGCATCCTCAAGGAATTCCAGCGAGCAAACATCGCCAACGGATGGCAAAGCAAATCTGACAAAAGGAGTTGCCGATCTTCATTGAGGGGGAGCAAGCAGTGTTGTCACTTGCTCTCTCAGTTTTCCCGCCTCAATGAGCTTTCCCTGGGGTTCAAGAACAGTGGCCAGACTGTGCATGGCCACGGCGAGATCCGTGTTGACCTGCCGGCAAGTTCTCTCCAGCTCTGCCACTGCCTCACGCAAAAGGTCTTCCGCCACCGTCAAATTGCCGTGCATCACTTCAAATTCAGCCCTGGTCAAAAGCCGATGGGCGTTTTTCCTATTTGAAATCTCGTAGCTCACAGTTTCAATTACCCGCGCGTTAAGGCCAAAACCTGGCACAATCATGACATCCAAGTTAGGTATGCCCAGTCACTTCTTTACGATAAGTCTAGAAAAACCCATATTTACTGATATCCGGTCCTATCAATCGGCGAATTGGCAGGCCTTGCGGCCGTCGGTTTGTCCAACCCGCATTTTCAGACAGGCATTGTCTTGCGCAAGCGAAAAATTAACTCTTGACTTCGACGGGTCTTGCCACTAAACTAAAACCCAGCCAATTTTCCGGCTGCTTTGGAATCCCTTACTAAAAAATACGACGTCTGCTGACACACGCAGTTCGCACGGTCAACTGAAGATCATCTCCATCTGCGCTGAGCGGATAGATAGTGGCAGCAGAGCTGCTCAGAAGCCTTGCCTTCCCGCGCAAGGTCTGAACAGTAATCAGGCGCTTGAGCACTTCCGCCCAGCGTTCGACGCCTCGATTCTTCCGTAGGGGTGATGCGAGCATTGCCCAACTTCTGTTAACACCAGAAGTGATACCGCGTTAGAAAGCGAGGACATCATAATGTTGTTGATTAAGCGACGGAATTCGATCCAGTCCACTACGCGCATCGGTGAGCTGTTCAGTGATGCAGGCGTGATAAGCGCTGAGCTCGTAAACGACTCTCTGCCTATCGCAAAGCGATCCAAGCTGCCGTTGGGTCGTGTTTTGGTTATGTCCGGACACTTGACCGAAGGCGATGTCGCATGCGCGCTCTCGCTGCAAAAGAGCATCAGGGACGGCAAGACGACAAAGGAAGTCGCCAGGCGCATTTTGAAGATTGCCCACTTAAATCGCACAACGGTAGATGAGGCCCTGGCCCTCCTGCGCTGGGAAGACGCATACACAAAGTCCTTGACGCAACTCGGAAAACTCTTGTTGGCGGCAGAGATCGTTCGTGAAGCCACTGTCATCGAAATGCAGGCACGCTCCGCCTGCTGCGCCAAGCCGCTTGGACGCACCCTCGTCATGAACGGTGTCATAGACGAAGAGACGCTGGTTATGGCGCTTAACGCTCAAATCCTGGTTCGCGACCGGAAAGTGACGCGCATTGAGGCAATTCGAATATTGCAGACGGCTCATGTCCGCAAAATCGGTCTCGGCGAAGCAATCGAGGCACTCGCTCTGGGCAGTGTATTGGAGGCCGCAAGTCCGCGAACGCCGCTGGGTGAGTTGCTTAAAGAAGCAGGGCTGGTCGAAGCCGAAGCGGCTATCGATGCCCTGGAAATTTCGCTCGAGAGCCAGAGAAAGCTCGGCGAAGTGCTGATGGAGCAATATCAATTGTCCGAACACGCCCTGGAAGCCGCGCTGCAATTGCAGGACATGCTTGCCGCAAGAACCATCTCCATCAGGCGAGCGGCTGAATACCTCAGCCTCGTCGAAAGCATGGAGGTGTCGCTCGAATCAATCATCTTTGAGATGGAGCGCCTCAAACAGGTCGTTGCCTTCCTCCGCGCAGCCGGCATCCTTGAGGAGCAAGAAGTGCGACACGTGGCTGCTGCACATGATGACTATGATGAGCGGGAGGCACAAATGCTCCTCGAGGCTGGAGTAATCGACCCGAAGATGCTCAAGATTGGTGCCATGTGCCTCAGCCTGTTTAGACAGTCGGTGCTCAGCCAACGCCAGGCAGGTCTCACGGCGCGTTATTGCCTGGAGAATGACATCGAGCCAAAAGAAGCCCTTGTACACCTGGACTTCAACGATGAGCACAGGGGCAAGTACGGCGAAGACGAACTGCTCGGCAAGTCAGCATGACTGCACCGACCTGAAAGCATCGGTTGCGGCAGTACCGTCTCATTCATGTCGGCGCACGCTTTAGCCTGGACTTCATCATCCCCTCCACACTCCAAAGAGGCCAAGCCGCACGCCGCAAGGACACAATGCGCAGCCGCCAAGAGGGTATAACTTCTTGTGTGGGCACGGGGATTGCCTGAACGGCGGCGCTGCCATTCTTAAACACCGCTCCGTCATCCTCCCCAGGCAGTCGAACGGCGCACAGATTCACTACGAATCCCTGCTTACCCTACGAGCTTTTCTTTTATACTTGGTATTTAATGAACCGGCAAAGTCCAGAGCAAGAAAATCGCAGCGTCAAAGTAAATCAGCTCTCACGGCTGCCGGAGCTGGAAGACGTCCATAAGTTATTGGAGAAAGCCGGTGACTTGCGCGGCACTGCCGTCGAGCTCGGCTGGATTTTGGAAGAAAAACGGCAGCAATACAAGCTGTCAGTGATCTGCGAACTGGAAGGCGGTGAGCCGAGGTGGGAATTGTATTCCGGCCTGGCGACCGCCAATCGGCTGCTTTGGTCACACGTCACTGGCGACGCTACGCTTATTCAAAACTTTCTCGTCCACGAATGCACAGGCGGAGAACTGCAAGAAGGACGCGGGCAGGTATTTGCATACCTCACGCAGCCGCCACCTCTCGACGAGCCCAGCCTGCGCAGTGCCGCTTCAGCAACGGCGCCCAGGGCATCTCACGACAATCATAAAGCCACTCATGAGGATCGCACCGCTGCGCGCAGTGTCGAAAGCACGGGCGGCAGCTCCGCACCGGAAGGCCGAGTGCCGGAGTTTGCTAAAGTCAATGTCCCTCCTATAGCTGCCGACCTCCTCCCGCACAAACCATCTTTGTCCGCCGCGCAAAGAGCAGAAGCAACGCTCGTTGGAGAAATTTCGGACATTGTAGTGGGCGGCGTCATGCAAACCATCAGTTTGAGCGCGTTGACGGGGCGCCTGCACCTGGAGAGCGCTCGCGGCACCGCCGCAGTGTTCTTTGACAAGGGCATTGCCGTGCACGCTGTTGCACCTGGTCTCACAGGTGATGCGGCGGTGGTCGAGGTCTGCACATGGACGGAAGGGAATTTCCTCTTCAATCGGGATGAGCTCACCCAAGAAAAATCTGTCAAGCGAGATCTCCGTGCACTGTTTGTCGAGGGTATCTTGCTCAAGGACCAAAACGAAGCCTTGCGCCGCGCTTCACTGTCTCTCAACGCCTGCCTTGCGCGAACCAATCCTTCAATCAGTGAAAAACAATTCGAGGAAGCGGTATCAAATCTGGCGGCAGTCGATCTCACCTTGCAAAAGCGTTTTTATCAATCGATCGATGGGCGATGCTCAATCCTCGATATGGCCATGAGATTAGGAATTCAAAGGCCCCAGCTCATTCCCATCATGCACAACCTCTTGAGCGCCGAATTAGCGGTCAGGAAAGAGCCTCCCAAAACAGCGGATCCCGTCATATCACTCGAAGCCGTCGGCATTGACGCATCAGGTATCGATAATGTAGCACGCCAACTGTGCAAACAAGACACAGGCATTCTCGGCTATCATGCCTTTCTTTATGTTTTGGAGCAGGAGTTTTACCGGCATCTTTCCCAGGCAACTGCTCTTTCCGTGATAATTTTCGAGATCGTGCTGAGGGGAGAAACTGTCGCCGCTCTGCCGGCAAATATTGCCAAAGAAGCCTTACAGGCAATCTCTTTATGCAAGAGAAAGATGGATGTGTTAGCTCACTTCGAGTCTTTCGAGTATGCTTTGTTGCTGCCGCTCACACGAGTCGATTCAGCAATAACCTTGGTGCAGCATTTGATTGAAGTTTTGAACTCGGGGCCTTTTGCGCAGCGCATAGGATATCATAACATTGGCCTTTCTTTCGGCATCGCAGGCATGCCGGAAGACACGAAAGAGCTGGGATTGCTGCTGGCCGGCGCACGCCGCGCCAAGAACCGCGCGAAAGAGTCCATCTCGCCCGTTGTTTTACTGCGTG
>DATNRC010000323.1:0-10385 GCA_036703705.1 Candidatus Obscuribacterales bacterium | reverse complement strand
GCTCCATGGTCACTGCAGGTTGGTGGAAGTCGTCCTTCAGGTGTGTGTGGAGATTCGCGCCGCATTGCGTGATGCCGGCGGTATTCTGGATGATATGCAGTCTGACGGTGATCGTTGCCACCGATGTGTCGATGGAAAGCTTGCACAGACAGTCAATCGAACTGCAAGATCTCATTATTTCTGGGGCCGTGTTGCTGTTCGGTCTTGTGCTGTCGCTCTCGTTCTTCGTTATGGGATTCGGAAGTTGGATCGTCCGATTGACCGCATACTGCAAGTTCCTGCTGGACAATGCCGAAGCGTCCGGCGCCACCGATGCCGAATTGTTAGACAAGCAATCAGGCGCGCTGACCGCAGCAAAGGAGAGGCGCGGCTATGTTTGGGGCGCGCTTTTCTGGGCGTCGCTGTTTATGCTGATTCCATTTTTCGTGCTTGTAGCCGTAATCTGTGTGAAAGTGGCTAGCATCCGACAGGTAATGGGACCGCTGACAATCAACCTGGACATTGGGGTCAATCTCGTCCTTTTCGCAATCGGGCTGCCGTTGTTCATAGCGTTGCTTGTCTATTCTTTCGTGGTGCTCGCGGCGGCGGCAGTTTCCAATCAATCACCGAGCAATTGTGCCAAACAATCGCTGAGTCTCTCTTTTAGCTTGTTTCTGCCTCTGAGCGCTGTCATAATCATTTTTGCGATAATCAACGTCGTGATAGGAACGCCCGCTGATTTGCCGCAACTGCTTCGCCCTGAGCTCATACTTGAGAAAAGAAACGTCTACCTGACAGCTCTATCCCAGGTGTGGCAAGGCGTAGTGAGCATCGTTCTCTTTCCGCTCTCTCTTACGCCGGTCTGTGAAATATTGCGCGGAAGGATCAGGTAGTCTGAAATTGTGGACGGGCCGGCGGATGTATAAGGGGTGAAGTTGGGGATGGGTGAATTTGTTCGTGTGGTGAACGATGAGCGCGGCAAAATGGTGTCGCTGCTTGAATTCGTGCGCGGGCAAAAGGGGCACGGCGCTTTTCTCCTCTGTGTGGCATCCAGCGAGAGCAGCGATCATCCGGGGATTTCCAATGCCGGTGCCACACCTGAGCTTAGACGTCACACTCCTGCTATCGACGCCGAGGCGCTGGTAATGGGTGAGCCGGCAAATAACGCCGAATTGCCTGTTTCGCCGACCGGCGTAGTATCACCTGTAGTTATCACTCGGGCTTGCATGCGCCTCGCCAATTTCGGTATCACTGTCGTCGATTGCGGTTCGTTCAGAGCGCCGGAGATTCCTCAAGCGGTAAAGGCAGGTCAACGCACTGCCAAATGCGTTTCCACGGGCGCGGCTCAGGACTACGGCGATGTAAAGCAACTTTTTGAGGCAGGGATGACAATTGGACAGACACTCGTGGCCAATTGCGACTACATCATATTGAGCGAATGTGTTCCGGCCGGAACAACTACTGCGCTTGGCGTGCTGACCGCTCTTGGCTTTGCCGCCCAGGGGCTGGTATCGAGCAGCTTGCAGCAATCGAATCATGACTTTCGCGGCAGGTTGATTCGCGAAGGTTTGGAGCGTGCTAAGCTCGACGTAGACTCCGTCAAGAAGGCGCCACTAAACGCGGTGGCAGCGGTGGGCGATCCCATGCAGCCATTCGTGGCAGGATTGGCCATTGCTGCTTCCGAATCAGTGCCTGTGATCTTGGGTGGAGGCTCGCAAATGCTTGCTGTTTACGCTTTGGCGCAAGCGTTGCTGGCGTCGGACGCAGAACGGTTTCCGCTCGATGCAGAACGTACGCTTGGCGTCATCACAACTAAGTGGGTCGTGCAAGACAGCAGCGCCGACACACCCGCGCTCAGCAAGATGGTGGGTGCGCCATTCGCCTGTTCCTGTCCGGATTTTGGGCGTTCTCGCCATCCGGGATTGCGCAGCTATGAAGAGGGGAACGTCAAAGAAGGAGTGGGTGCGGGCGCGGCCATGGCAATCGCACATCTCGCGGGGGGAGCTACGCCTGAAGCCATTGTCGAAGAGATCGACACTTGTTACGACGAGATGGTTTTGAAGAAAGTCTCGGCGAGCAAATGAAAGGCAGGTCAGCGCGACACTGTTAGTGAAGCCACGCCCGAAGCCATTGTCGAGGAGATCGACATTTGTTGTGACGAGATGGTTTTGAAGAAAGTCTCGGCAAGCAAATGAAAGGCAGGTCAGCGCGTCACTGTTGGCAGCGGCATGTCATGCGGCAACTTGATGTGTGGCGTCGCTCGAGCTGATGCAATGAAGTCTTGAAAGAGAGCTCACGGATGGTGCTTGCTCATGGACTGGGAATCTTAATTAACCTGCAGACTGGGGCTGGGCTATCCTGTTGCGTGTCACAGCCTTACGCTTCCTGAAAACCAGAGCCCAACGGTGCTATGATGTCATTAGATGGATTGTGAAAGTGTGCCTCTTGTTGGCTTGAGAACCTTGTGAATCGCCACTATTTGCGCTCGGTCTGGTCGATTGCACTGACACGAGGTAATAGAGAAGGTGGTTCAATTTGACATACGCCCGTGCGACATCATGGGTTGCAATACATTAACTTGGTTGAGAGAAATCAATCGGAACGTTGTTACGCCCGCTTATGTCCTGCGACGATTGGCCGCAAGTTCCGACCCGGAACTCAGGATGGCAGTGGCCGATCACTTGAACACGCCTGAGGACGTGTTGTTTTTACTTGCCGATGATGACAATGCTGATGTCAGGTATGCCATTGCCGAGAATCATAACATCAGTAGAAATGTGCTTAACAAGCTGCAGTTTGATGACAATCCATACGTTGCGCACAGAGCTCGGACAACATTGGCTCGACTCCAATGCGATGCCTCTCCGGTAATTGAATAGTTGTGCTCTGCGTGAGCTGGCAGGAGCCGAGATCAATAGCATTGCCTTGATTTACAGAAACGTTCTGCATTTGCCGCGCTTTTGTATGTTACGTCCGAAAGTAATCGTTCTGCTTATCATTCCAGACTACGTCAGCATTGATACATCACTGGGTCGATCTGTGTAATTGCACAGTTACGGCTGCTCATGGCGGACCTATGATGTAAGCCTCGGAGACACAGAGGAAGCTCAGGTGACACCGATGGCGGTGGTAAACGTGGAGGGGGTGCCAGGAATGCTGCTAATGCTGGCGGTGTCACCTTTAGTATCAAGACGCAGCTCCGGCGCGAGTCGGAAGGACGGTGCTCCGAACAAGCTGTGCTCCGATCAGGCATGTTTCGCTCGGGCTGTGCTCCGCTCGGGCTGTGCTCGGCTCGGGCTGTGCTCGGATCAGGAGAGAGTATTCTCCCATCAGTAGAAATGCTGTTGGAGATCAGTGAGGCTTGGGCTCGATAAGAAGGGTCAAGAACCGGATTTCAAAGCAACGTGCCGTGGTGCTTGATGAAGACGCCGGGCGAATTGCATGCGTTTGAATGCGCGGTGCCAATTCGGTTGGCGTCTCATTTTGGGGAGTAATTGCTTGACCAACCGCTGAGCATGTTGCAGCCAGCCTGTGTCAAATGATTTGGTGGCGCAGGGTTTGCTGTCAAGACGCGGACCCTGCTTTGACGCAGACGTTGCCCGCAGCTCAGTACAAGATCCTGCAATGTGGCAATGCTTTCTGAAGTCTCAGAACGGCGTCTTGATCCACGTTTGAGCAGCCACGCAAATCGAGTTCTTTCAGGAAGCGAAGATTTTCAAGATGTACGAGACCTCTCGAGGTAATTCCAGTCTCCTGCAGATCGAGAATTTTCATCCCCTCAATTTTACCTATCTCCTTCAACGACTTATCGGTGATAGGCGTTCGCTCAACGTGAAGCTCCCAAAGATATTTGAGGCGTGACAGATATGCAATGCCTGCATCTCCTATCTTGTTGCCGTTGATATGCAAGACTGCCAGCTTTGGGTGAGCAGTGATCGACTTCATTGCCCTGTCGGTTATCCGCACATTGTTAATCCACAGCGCATGCAATTCGAGTGGCGAAAGGCTGGGAAGACCTCGGTCGGTAACATCCGTCTCGCTCAGATCGAGAAATTGAATTGTGTGAATGCGGGCAATGATTGGTAGCGCTTCGTCTGCTATATGAGTTTTGGCTACATCCAGAATGACGATAGGGGTGTTTTTGAGGTGCTTGAGTCCGTCGCCCTTGACTTTTGTCTTCCTCAAGCGCAAAACGTGAAGATTATTCAGCCTGTTCAGGACTTCGACACCGGCATCGTCAATGCCGTAGAGTTGAAATTTCTGCGCGTTGAATTCACGGCTCGCCATGTGGTCGCGAACCCATCTGTCAAGCTCAGGATTATCATCGGATTCATTGAGTGGAGGCAGAGGAGAAACCCTCGGGATGTTCCGAATCGATTGCTGGGATTGACTTGTGCTCGTGTCATCGGACGGTGTTGCGCTCGTGTCGCTGGAAGGAATTGCGCTCGTTTCGCTGGAGGATTTTGTCTCAGTTACTGCTTGTTGCTTGCTGGCAGTCCATGACCATGCGACGATCGATACCAGAAGAATTGCGGAGAGCACTCCGATAGTGAGCGGCTTTGACAGATGTTCTTTGATGGTCCTCTGCGGGTCTTGTGACTTTTGGTCCTGAGCAACTGAATCTTCCTCGATTGAGAGAAGACTGGACTTGAGTTCGGAGATCGTTTGATAGCGCTCGTTTGGATCCTTTTTCAGGGCCTGCGAAACAATTCTTTCAAGGGCAGGCGAAAATTGGCGACCAAAGCTCGCTTCCTTCAACGTTGGTGGTTGCTCGGAAAGATGCTTGACCATCATGTCGACGGCACTGTTAGCGACATGCGGCGTCACACCTGTCAGCATTTCATACATCATGCAACCCAGTGAATAAATATCGCTGCGGGCATCAACAGGTTGTCCGCGGCACTGCTCCGGGCTCATGTAAGCGGGGGTACCGAATATATTGCCAGTCTTTGTCAGCTTGCTGTCAGAATTGGCGTCCATGCCGAGCATCTTTGCAATACCGAAGTCGAGGAGGTGAACATGCACCGCCCCACTGTCCGTTTCCGTAAGCATGACATTGGCCGGCTTCAAATCACGATGCACAATACCATTCTTGTGTGCCAGCTCGAGTGCATCACAAATCTGATGCATGATGAAAATCATTCGTTCGACCGGGAGCCCTCCCTCCTTTGCGATATATCTGTCGAGCGTAACGCCCTCCAGGAAGTCCATCACCAAATACGGTTGCCCGCGTTCGGTAGCGCCGAGGTCGTGCACTGTAATTATGTTCGGATGCCTGAGCTTGCTTGTCACTCTGGCTTCACGTTGAAAGCGGGCCAGTGCCTGACCTGTTAAGCCGTCGGATTGCAACATCTTGATTGCCACGACTTTGTCGAGCAACGTATGTTTTGCCTTATAAACGATTCCCATGCCGCCTGCGCCGAGAGTACTTATGTACGTGTATGGGCCGACGATGGGATCGCCAGCCTCAAAGGGAACTGTTTGTTTCGTGCCGTCGTTGGGACACGAATCTATTGCTTTGGGGATCTCCGTGCCGCAGCTTGTGCATGCCCAGATCTCCTCTGTTCGCGCTACTTTAAGGGTGAGGTTATCGTTCTCTTCTTGGTTCATTTCTCGGGATCACAGACGAGCATAGTGCGTTGCCCAAAATTCCATGAGCCAGTCCGGCAATTACTCCAGATTGTAATATGAGAGCAATACAGCGAAATTTCCCCTTTCTTCTAGCCCGGCATGTTACCAGAATTGCCACCACGGTTTTTGCGGTGTGGCAGAACTTTTCTTGGCAGAAGCGAGTGCCGCGTCACCGGCCAGCAGCCAGTGAGTTTCCGTTGTCCAACCAAGAAAGCGTGGAAACCCGCCCAGATCTCTGTCTCCGTGGACAGCTAAAGCGAGCCCCGTGAGCGCAGGTCCGAACGTATCCTGATAGGACTGAGGATATTTCGTCAGATGTTCGCGCGCCCAGGTAAGAAACTGTTCTTGTGTTTCAATCGGCGTGAGCGACAGAAAGAACACCATCTGTCTCCAGGCATAGGCAGTGTTCTTCACGGCCTGCAGTTTGCTTTTATATCGATCTGACTTTTGTTGATGGCGGCGGCAGATCCATGTGTAGCAACCACGAGCTAATGGTTCCAGCTGTGTTGCCAACTCATCCCTTAGATTGAGAGTCGAGAAGACAGCAGCGAGATTCTGGGTTGTGAGGATTTGCTGTTGCTCGATAATCTTGCCGTTGCGGGCTACATAATGCGCAAATCCGCCGCTTGGTTGTTTCTCGCCGGCAAGCTCGCGGCAGAGCTGTCCGAATTCGCTGGACGTGGGCGTTCCATAACGCGATTTCGCCACGTCGTCGATTCTCATGACTCTTTCGAAAGGCAAAGCATAATATGTCTCGTACAGCGTTCCCCGTAGCAGGCTTGCGGAGATCTTTGCTGCTTCCAGGAATTTCTCTGAGAATTCACCCATGAAAATGTCTGCCGCCAGCTCATCAACGATTGGCATTTGCAAATCGGCGGCCTTCGCAAGAGCTCTTATTTCCTGCAAAAGCTTGTTGGGAAGTATCTGGTGGGGAAAGGCCGTCAAACTTAGCGTGACGACCTCGCGAAGCGTCTGCCGGGCAAGCTCGCTGGCATCCAACTTCTTTCTGTGTAATTCCAGAGCCCGAATCCACGGCAGCTCCTCAAAGCGTACTTGATGCTCAAGGTTGAGCAGGAGCAACGATCGGCGCTTGCGAAAAGCTCGATAAATGGTAGCATACAAGCGAGACAATTCCGCATCTTTTATGCCTGCGGCACTTACTTGAGAGCTTATTTGTGGTATCACAAGTGCCAGAGTCTCTGCGGACGTGATGATGCCCTTCCGAATCAAATCACTGGGCGAAGCATTGCAGCAGCGAAGAGTCTTCTTTCGAAGACTGGCTGGAATCTTGGTTTGAGCGATCAGATGAAATTTCGCCGCTTCTTTGTCGGAAACGGGGGCAATCATTTCTTCTATAGAGTCGATGCTTTCCTCCTTGATGAGCGGCGCCATTCTTTCTATCAGCACCGCAGAGAGCTCATGATTAGTGGGTAGCTTTGCAATCCTTTTCTGATTCTCACGCAGAGCGTCCGCGGTCTGCGACCCGGGGAGCCCTCGTTTGCTCTCGATATTGTTGAGGATTTTTCTAATCCGACCAACTTCCTTGCCGGTAAGGGATTCCGGGCGAGCGACGCACTTTTTCAGCGCTTCCACAAGAATCTGGAAGGAACCATTTTTTTGTTCCCAACGCCGGCCGAAGGTGGAGCGTTTCTTTGCCTTTTCGATGTCCTTGAGGACGTCCTTCGCTTCCTTCTTCCAGCCGTCCGGATATTGCTGGCACGGCCAGCCATCTTTTATCGTTTGAGCAAATAAACCCACGACCCTGTCGTAGAGCGGCAAGCAAACACTGATTGTTTGTCGTTGGCTCAAAATTCTCTGATTAGCCTTGACCTTCCCGAGATTTTTCACGACATCCGAGATTGTGTTGAGATGAACAGTGGAGTGGGAGATCAATGGCTCCTTCGCTGGCAGCGGATAAAAGCGCAGTCGGTGAAGGAACGGCTTGATTTCGTCAAGAATCTCGCGCGCTTCTTCAACAGAGCCGCTCTTCACAAGCCAGGCGGCGACAAGCAATGCCCCTTCCTCAGGGACGCTAATATTGAATCGGCCTGACGACACCATCTCTTGCAGATGACTCAAACCATCGTCGCTCAAAAAATAGCTGTTGATCGCAAGGCGTTCTTTGCCGGAGAAATTGCCCGGTATCTTCTTCAAGATTTCATGTTCGTGCTCTTGCAACTCACCCTCAGCCAGAAGTTCGCCAGTGGCGAAGCCCCCTTTTGCAACTTTGAGCGTCGCCCAGGCAGGCGTGTCGGCAACTGGAGTCCGGGACCCTACCTGCAAATTGCCTTGCAACATGCCTTCGTAGACCTTCATCCAGTCGGCAACCTTTTTCAAGGCGCGTTTGCGCGTGTCCGCGTCTTCATGGGTCAGGCTGGTCGCAAAAGCGCGGGACAATTGCCCGACAACGTACCCGGAATTTACTCGAACCTGCTCTTGGGCCTCAACTTGGTCTTGTGCTTGGTCTTGCTTTTGCGTGTGCGCTTGGACTTGCTTTTGGTTTAGCGCTTGGTCCTGCTGTTGGTCTAGCGCTTGGTCCTGCGCTTGCTTTTGCTGTTGGTCCTGGGCTTGCTTTTGCTGTTGGTCCTGCGCTTGCTTTTGCTCGTCGGACATTGCCGGCTCTCCAAATCAGGGCGTCGAGGTGTTTATACCCGGCGATTTGATCTAGACAGCTTTGGTATGTATTCACTATACGGCTCAATTTTGGGTAACTAATCTGGCGCTTACCAATACGACTGATTCGAGTACAACATTGCACTTATGTCAAAAATGACATAAAAAAACAAAAATCCTATGTCACTTTTGACATAGCTGGCCGTATATTCGTTACATTGCGTTCAAATCTATGTCAAATATGACATAGGCGCAAAAATCAGCGGCGATGGGATGGGCTCATCCAGAACAGGAAAGCAGAACGTTTGAGAAATTCAGCCATGTTTCTGCTTTATGGCCCCCGTTTCGCGAATTCCCATAACGTCACGGAATTTCGATTGCCGTAAAAGTTTTGGGTATACCTGCTCAAGTGATGCAGTGATGTCCTTGTTGTTACCTGCGATCTCTATTGCGTGTGTTGGGGCTCTGAACATGGTGCAGCGTGTGACGTAATGGAAAACAAAGAGCTCAGGAACGATGTTGAATCGTCCCTGAACTCCAGCGGTCGCGGCTTGAAAGTGATGGAAAAGCGATGGCCTTGCCGTGACCTTACTGCGGCGGCCATGTGGTGGTTGGGGCAGGCTCGCCGCCTAAAGGCTTTTCTTTGTTGACTGGCACCTTGCGAATGACTTGCACTGGAACTTTTCTCGGCACCGAGTAAGTCATCGAAGCATCGATTGATTTGTAATCAGGTATCTCTTTCTTGCGCTGGACCCTATAAGCGGCCAGATCGGCAAGTGAAATTGTATCTTTGTCGGTGTCTTGGTCCGATGCTGCTTTGATACGATCGAAATTGAGCATCAGATATCCAAGCATCTCGCGCTCGTTCGCGCTCAACTTGTCGTTTTTGAGCGCATGATCGATCTCCTGGTAGGTCAATCCGACGTCTTTTTGTCCGTCATTGGTAAGAGTGAAGAGCTTAGTCATTGACGGTGCGGACATTTGGTCGAGCAGCGCGCCTTCTTTTTTGAGCGCTGCCTTTTCTTGTCGCTGCTTCACGAGATCTAAACCCGAAATCCCCGATGTATCGCCGTCGCCCTTTGCGATTGGCTCAAAGTTGTCGTAGAGCGCGCCGGCGGCATTGGACTCCAGACGCTGCTTCCTCAGCTTGAAGGTTCGTTCGGCATCTTCCAGTTCTTTCTGGGAAAGATTGCCGTCGCCGTTCAAATCCATTGCGTTGAAGTTGGCTTGAGAAATCGTAATGACGTCACCCGTTCTGCTGTCGTAGACGGTCTTGTAAGTTGTTTTCCGCACGTAAACTTCGTCGACAAACGGACGACCGCCGCTCCCTTCGCCGATCTGCCCTCTGACCTGTCCGATTACGCCTGCCGCTGCCTGAGCTTCGCCGATTCTTTCTCCACCCATACGACCTCCCGTGTCAAACACAATATCGTGCCGGCGTTTGTTTGAGCCGGAACTGCTAGCTCTCTGCATCCGGAACGATATCGCCGAAATGTTGTGGAGTTGTTAAATCGGGCTGGCTGTCTTCGACGGAAATTTGTTTGATGCTTTGGTGAAAGATCTCGCTCTGGTGAAGGCCTGGCTCTGGTGAAGGCCTGGCTCTGGTGCAGACGGAGTTCTGGGCGCAAGACTCTTGTCCAAATCCTGCCCAATACTGCCAAAGTTTGCTACTTGTGAAGTGCTGTCGGGGTCGCGACGACACTGCGATGGCTTTGCTCGATACTCGCCGGACAATCAATTCCGTCTCTGTGGAATTGCACAGTTACGCCCTTGACCGGCGGATGTACGATGGAATTCTCAAATCCCCATTGAAGCTAAGGCAATACCAAATACGGTGCAAGGAACGCGGAGCTGTGCTGCGAATTGGTGCGGCGCAAGCAGCGATATTAAACCTGTGCGCAAACCCTTTGTTTTAATCGAAGAAAACGATGTTAGATTGACTGGATGTGCGTTCTAGGTTGGAGGATTGCGTAGGATGTTTCGTCCGATAATTGTGGCGATTGCAGTTTCTATGGTGGCAATCGGCGCCGGTGCGTGTAGCTTCCAGCAGGCTCTGGCGCAAACGAACAACTCCAAATCCAAGTCCGCGAGCGAGTACAAATTCGACCCGCAGATGTTTGATGGGTTGTCCGAACGCATCGATCGCGATATGAAGGCCAAAG
>DATNRC010000322.1:0-5463 GCA_036703705.1 Candidatus Obscuribacterales bacterium | reverse complement strand
GGAATCGGAAGAGCGCTGCACCCCCTTGCTCCTTCACCCGATTAGAATCGGAAGGGCGCTGCACCCCCTTGCTCCTTCACCCAATTGGAATCGGAAGGGCGCTGCACCCCTCGCTCCTTCACCCAATTGGAATCGGAAGAGCGCTGCACCCCTCGCTCCTTCACCCAATTGGAATCGGAAGGGCGCTGCACCCCTCGCTCCTTCACCGGATTGGAATCGGAAGAGCGCTCCGACCTGCGGCTCCATCACCCCATTTGGCAACCTCGGCGGATGTAGCACGAGCAAGTCCCATCCTCTCCTCGTAAGGTGATCCGAAGCCGGAAAATCCTCCGCCCCACATCTCAACAAAACTCGCAAAAGACTCCCCCTAATTTTGCCCGACGCCCCGTTGAAAGGATTGTCGGACGGATCGGAGTGATTAAAGCCATGTTCCTCAACACCCGAAACGAGCAACGGAAACAACCAGTCCAAGCTATGCCCAAACGTGACTTCGGCGGTTGGTACCAGGTCGAAACTAATGTTGAGGAAGCTGCTGCTTTCCAACCTCTTCCGGTTGACCGCAATGCCTTGATTCGCAAACGTGTAGCGGATTTCCACTGCAATCAAACGAAAAGCGAGATTCATCCTGATGAGAAGACCCTCAAGAGCAAAACCGCCAATTCCCCCTCATTCGGGCTCATCGTGAAGGCCGCGCTGATCTACGTCACTACGGGTCATTCCATCTAGGATGCGAATGCGCAAAGGCAATTGCCGAAACAAGCATTTTTACGGGCACCTGAAAGAGGTGCCCGTTCTACTGCAATGAAGGTTGGTCTCGCCTTTACTTCTTCTTGGGCTGCATCGCGAAGAGCGAATAAAGATTCCCGTCTGGATCGTAGAAGTTCGTGCACATTCCTTCATGATCGCCGGCTTCGCACACAACTTTTGGTTCATCCTTGAATTCGACGCCACGCTGTTTGAGAGCGTCTCTCGAATCATATATGTTGTCCACATTGAAGACTACGACAGGCAATCCGTCAATTTTGCCCGGGTGCTTGTGTCCTTTCTCAAGGCTGTGCAGCGCCAGAGTCGTGTGCCCCGTCTCCAATTCTACCCAGCCGGGCTCTGCTTGCTTGACCTTCATACCTAGCTTGTCACGATAGAACGGAAGCGCCTTCTCTGTGTCCTGAACATAGACAATTACATAGGAGATGTTCGAGAGTTTTACGTCTGTTTTGACTGCCATTGGTCGTTCTCCTCCAACTCAGATTGAATCGGCTGAATTTCCCCGGCACCGGATATGGTGCCCATCAATGAACGAAACATGGTCGCGGAGGTCAAGCATTCGCTTGACTTCAACAATGGGGTCCCCAAGCCTTAGCAGAAATTCTAAACCAAGAAGCTCATTCTTGTTCGCAGCTTCAGATTAAGAACTGCAGCAGAGCCTGCACCGCAAACTCCCAATCCGCTATCGTTTGACGAAAACTACAAGGTAACAATCAGGTCAAACTGGTCAATTTCCTGTCAACCATGCCACAGCTTGTTTTTTGTCTTGCTTGACACCGTCGCCAGCCATGTACATTGAACCGAGCATGAAGGGCGCTCCTGCGCTGCCCCCGGCATACAATTGCTCTAGATACTTCACCGCCTGAGCTGTTTTGCCGGCTTTTCTCATTTGCTGTGCTTGGGCAACCAACTGTTGATCCCTGAGCCTGATCTCCTCCAGCCTTTTCCGGAGCGCCATATTCTTGGCCTGGATTTCCCGATTTTTCTCCATGGCACGCTCTCTGTCCCTCTTCTCGCAGTTCCTTGTCAGCTCGTCCAAAGCCGCTTTGTCACTCTCGCTGAACTTAACCGCTTGCGGATCGGTCGGTTTTTCGGGAGCGGGAGTTCGGTGTTTGAGTTCATCCACTCGCACTTTATTAAGGAGTCTGTCCGCATTACGCTTGCAGTGATCCATTATTGTCCAGTCCACGGCTGCAACAGGGGAAGCCCAGATTGTGCCAATTGAAAGAGCTAGCGAACACGCCAGGAAACAATGATCTTTCATAATCTCCCCCAATGAGTGGATGCTGCAACGGGACCCACAGAATTGTTTCTTACCCCGATGCACCTGCCCATACATCGGTGTGGCTGCCAGAATTAACCATTGCGGCCGGGATCATATCCACATAAAGCAGTTAGGAGCATCAACCTGCTATTGTGAGCAGCCAATCTGGTTTTTGCGATAGCTGAGCATCGAACTCTGCAGCCGTTCCTAAGCACAGCGAGGCCGGAGCGGCTCTCAAGCAGTTCTCCGCCTTTTGAGCAGATTGCAGCGACTCCGCAATTGCCACGGAGCAGCTCTTGAGCGGTTCTCGAGCACTCCGTGCTTACGCCAGAGCAGCAGCGAGAGGAGCGGGCGCCTTGATGTTGGCGCGTTCTGTCTCTTCAACCGCTTCGGCTTCAATAGCCCACACGTAGAGGCAGGTGTAGAAGGCTGATCTTATATAGATGGACATCGCAGTCACAACTACGACCAGACACGCCCACGTGAGCCCTAACAAGAACATGAGAGGCGAAGTTTGCAATTGCAGGAAGAATGCGCCAGCAAAGCCAGCAACACCGCCTGCCCAGACGAGCGCTGTGACCAGCCGGCAAATCACGTCCACACCGACTTCACCCACACCGATGGTGAGCAAATTGCCCGAAGCCATGCGATCGGCTCGCTTCATGGCTCCCCAGAAGGACGTCCCTTCAATGACGATGGACGGCAAAATCAGGTGCCCGGCTAATGTCCAGAACACCGTAACGATGCCGGCAAGGAAGTCGACACCAAAGCCAAGCACTCCGGTGCCGCGATGATTGCGCAATCCGCGGGCGATTGTTTTGGCCACCAGAGTAACGAGGCCCAGAATGACGAGGGCCGGCAAGCTAGACAGAACAGCCTGACAGGCAATACTGAAACGCCCGCTGCCGCTTCCTTCGGTCAAATGGCTATAAACAAGAGCTGTCGTAACCCCTTCCAGAAAGCGATTGGTCAACCACCAGACCGCTACGATAAGCCCGGCGACAAGTCCGATGTCGGTTCCGGTGCCGACCATATTGCCAAAACCGCTCGGATCCATGGGTCCGTTGAGGGCCGTCAAACCGACCATTTGTCCGGCTTGACCGTTTCTGAAGAGCTCTTGACCTGATTGACTCAGCTGACCGGCGGCGGCGCTGACTTTACCGCCCATCTTGGCGTTGGTCTGCACAAACAACAGAATGGCGAAGAAGAAGTTGCTGACCACAGTAAGAATCGAGGGCAACAACAGTCTCCAGTCCTGCCAGCCCATTTTTATGCTGGCAGCGATCATTCTGAACCCTCGGGAAAACGATTCAAACATGACTTTCTAACCCTCGTCGGGAAACACTAATGGCGGAAGCCAATAAACCCAGTGTGCAACTCATTTTGTTAGTAATTTAGGCGGAACAAAACGAAAATATTAAAAGGCCTTTTAGACCGTCCACAATTGTAATGAGTTGCCAAGCGAAAGTAAAGTGGTTTTTTGCAAATTTCCCATAAAGGGAGGCATACGCCAAACAGCCGTACCCCCATTAATACGAAGTGTTTCGCCTCCCTCCGCCGAGCGCTTGCGCGCTCCCCAGTATTTCGCCTTCCTACGCCGTGCCCTCGCGGACGCCCTCTTGCTCCAACTCCAGGTCCTCACTGTCGTAGCAGCTGTCGAGCAAGTTCTTATACTTTTCAGTGACCACCTTGCGCTTCACTTTGAAAGTGGGCGTCAGCTCGTCTGCCTCGACAGAGAAGTCTTTATCCAGGATGATGAATTTTTTGATGCGCTCGAAGCTTGCCAGCTGTTCGTTTTTGCGTTTCACGACCGCGTCGACCTCTTCATAAACGCGAGGGTGATGCACTAAGTCGTCGACGTCCCCATATGTCAGGCCGTTAGCGTCAGCAAAAGCTTTAAGGGCGTCCCGATTGAGCGTGATGAGAGCGCTTACGTACTTGCGCCTGTCGCCATAGACGAGCACATGGGAGATGAAGCTTTCGCCTCTAAACATATTCTCCAGATATTGAGGGGCAATGTGCTTTCCGCCTGCCGTGATGATGATGTCCTTTTTCCTGTCCAGTATCCTCAAATATCCGTGCTCGTCGATTTCGCCGATATCGCCCGTGAGAAACCAATCATCGCGAAATGCAGCAAGTGTTGCTTCTTCGTTTTTGTAATAACCCGCAAACACGGATGGCCCGCGGATCATGATTTCGCCGTCCTCGGCGATTTTGGCTTCAATGCCGGGAAGACACTTGCCGACAGTACCCGGACGATTATCGTCAGGAACATTGCAGGCAACAGGCGCACTTGTCTCGGTCAGTCCATATCCTTCCACAATGGGCAAGCCAATGATCTCGAAAAACTGCTGCACCTCTGGAGAGAGCGGCGCAGCACCGGAAACCATTACGCGCAGGCGACCGCCAAAACGCCTCCTTATGCGCGAAAAGACAAGACGGTCGGCAACGCGCAATTCCGCCTTGAGGATCTGGTGCACCAGCTGCTCCTCGGTGCCTGGATTTGCCGCTTTTTTGTATTTGAGCGCCCTTTTGCCTAAGGCCATTGCCCAGCGAATTAAGTATTGCTGCGGCTTTTGCAGTTTGCGAATTTCCACCTGAATGCGCTGATAGGCCTTTTCGTAAAAGCGCGGCACACCATTGAGCACCGTCGGTTTCACTTCAATCAAGTTTTGCGGTACTTGCTCGATGCTTTCGGCATAAGCGACGACGAGCCCCTCATGAATGGCGAGAAATTGCCCCCCCACGCGTTCGTAGACATGTGACAAGGGCAGAAAGGACAGCGCCAGATCTGTTTCCTTCAGTCCGACAAGGGTATTCATGATCTGGCATACGGAAAGGATGTTCGAATGCAAAAGCATCGCTCCCTTGGGAATGCCGGTCGTGCCGGATGTGTACACAATGGAGGCAAGGTCTTTGCCTTCAATGGCCGCCAGGCGCTCGCTCAAACATTTAGGACTCTTGCCCAGTTGAATCTCACCGTGCTCCAACAATTGGTTCCAGCTCAAAACCTTGATCCGCGCGTCCGTTGTTTTCGGCTCCCCGTCGAAGAGCACAGCAAATCGCAGGGTTGGTGGCAGTTCCGGATAGTCGAGAATCTTTTTCAACTGATATTCGTTTTCGACAAAGACTCCTGCCGAATCGCTGTGTCTAAGAAGAAAATGCACTTCCGGCATGGCAAGCGTGGGATAGATGGGCACCGTAACGGCGCCGGAAGAAAGAATGGCCAGATCCGACCATGTCCAGTGCGGGCGGCTCTGCGACATAATGGCGATTTTCTCTTGCTTTTCTATGCCCAGGCTGAGCAGACCGCCCGCGGCGAGCTCCACCGTCCGCCCATGCTCACGCCAGATCACAGGTCTGTAGCGCCCGTCGACTTTGTGCATGATTGCCGGCCGTTCGGACATCGTTTTGACGCGGTGCCAAAAAACATC